>CAZSRG010000057.1:0-8751 GCA_964609315.1 uncultured Planctomycetia bacterium | reverse complement strand
TTTCGCACTTTCAAGTGCGAAGCCTGCCCTTAGGGTACAGCATTTTCCCGGTTAAAAGATACAGGCAGGCCTATTCTTCAGGAAAAGCACATGCAAATTTTTTAGGTAGTCTCAGCCTTATCATCCTCCCCCCCTGCGGCGCGGTAAACGCGGGGCCAGCCCAAGCGAAGCCTGCCCTTTAGGGTGTTCGGGCAGATTTTTCATACTTCGCAGAAAAAATCCGGGGCTAAATACCCCATAAAATGATAAGCCCTAACCCTAAAAAGAACACTGTCATAGATACGCGGATAAGCCCGAACCTCCTCCGGATAAAACCGGAAAACTGTTGAGAAGTAACTCCCCACAAGGCAAAACCAAAGATTATCAATAAAGGGACAATAAACATAATATTGTAAATGAGCAGATAAACCAAAGCCTTTGCCTGTAAAGAAGGTACTTTCAAGACCGAAACTATCACCGGCAGATATATCTGCCCGGTACATACAGCTTCTAAAAGAGAAACCAAAAAACCCACACTCATAGCGCCGAGAAATAATCCTAAAATACTTCGGGATTTCTTTTCTTTAAACTCGCCGCCGATAACTCTGTGTATTTTATTCTTTAACAGTTTCGGCAGCTGTAAGATTGATTCCGAAGCCTGTTTCGTCCTGCGGAATTTAATATAGTCATACAGAGAAAGGACAGCGAGGATAAAACATACCGCGGCTATAACCAGATAAAGAACTTTTGCCGCTAAATAGAAATACTTAAGCGAATACAAAAACTTAAATATCCCCAAACCTATAAGGAGATAGGTAATAAATACCGAAAGGATATAGGCTAATCCTATGGATATCACTTCTCTCTTTCTGTATCCGTAGAAAGTTAAAAAAGATATAAAGAAAACTATTACCGTAAAAGCGCAGGGGTTAATGCCGTCAAGCAGGCCGCCTAAAACAACCGAGAATAAAGAAAACCTTTTAAACATTCTCTGCACGCTGCCGGTATGGTTGAAGGAAAACCATGCTTTCTTCTCCTTTGCTAAGGTCTTATCAACAGCTAAAGGTAATTTACAAACTATCTCATCCCTGCCCACCATAAACTCTCCTCCGCAGACAGCCGTAGGGACTAAAGCTTCCTTCCTGCCGTAGAAATTGGCCAGTCCCGCCAATTTTTCAAGGTTCTCCTTTTCCCCAATCTCAAGATAAATGATATTTATCTTATTTTTATATTTATCTTTAATCTTAGGCAGGATTTCTTTCTCGGTATAAAGACAGGCTTTACAATGATTAGAGTAAAAGAAAAGAATATCTACCGGCTTATCAGCAAAAACTGCGCCTGCTGACAAGATATACCCGGCAAAAACAACCAGCCCCAAAAACAAATCAACCCTTTTCCTAATCATAAAATTCCTCCATAGTTATTAGATTATACACCAAAAAGAAGAAAAGTTAAAGGCAGAAAAAGCTTGATAGTTTCGGGAAATATCATAAAATAAACCTGCGCTTAATTATCAAATATTATGAATATATGGAAGATAAAAAACTTTAAAGAAGGGGTTTTTGAGGTAAGAAACCCGCAGTTTAAAAACAGGCTCTATTTCCCCTTAACCAACACTCAAGGGAGAATATTCTCCTGGATAACCCCATATTTATCAGGAGATATAAAAAGAAGCGTCCACGAATTCCTGACCTATCCGGCAACTGTCTTTGACATCAAAAACCCTTTCTGCGCGAGGACATTGTGGCTCTATTTTAACAACAAAGATATTTTTAACCTCTCTCCTCTATGGCCGTCCAATGACGATATATCTTTAGAATCAGGGCCTCTCTGGCAAAAGTTAATAAGAAAAGACAAGAAACATAACCTTCTAATAGAAACCCTCAATTTTGTTCCCGAGAATAATTCCGCGGAAGTTATGCGGATAAAGATAACTAATCTGTCAAAAAAAGAAGTATCCTTTACTCCTGTAACCAGCATCCCTCTCTTCTGCAGGTCGCAGGATAATCTCCGCAGCCACCGCCAGGTGACTTCCCTTCTTAACCGCGCGGAAATCAGCCCTAAAGGAATAAAGATAACCCCATCTATGTGTTTTGACGAACGCGGGCATAAAAAAAACCGTACATCTTATTTTGTTTACGGACTGACTAACCCTAAAAACAGGCTAAAAGGTGTCTTCGGCACTTTAGAAGAATTCACCGGAAACAGAGGAAGTTTAATCCGGCCTGAAAGCGTCTTTGAAGATCTAACTCCGGAAAAACATAATAAAATACACGGCAAAGAAAATTTTGCCGGCCTTAAATTCGCGAAACAAAGAATAAAACCCGGTAAACAGACAGAGATATATTTAATAATGGGCATATCCCAAAAAGAATCAATGATTAAAGACTTCTCTCTGATAAACACCCCGGAGAAAATACAACGGGCTTTTGAAAACAGCAAACAGGCATGGCTGAATACATACAACAGCCTAAGCTTAAATACGGGAAGAAAAGAATTTGATTTCTGGATAAAATGGGTAAACATCCAGCCTGCCTTAAGAAAGCTGTTCGGATGTTCTTTTTTGGCCGATTTTGACTACGGACGGGGCGGAAAAGGGTGGCGCGACTTATGGCAGGATTTACTCAGCCTGATAACGGCTTCTCCCAAAAAGGCAAAACCTCTGCTTGTAAACAACTTTGAAGGTATAAGAATTGACGGAAGCAATGCCACTATAATCACCGAAAAGGGTAAATTCATATCTGACCGCGACAAGATATCCCGAATATGGTCAGACCACGGAGTATGGCCGTTCCTAACCCTAAAACACTACATAGACCTAACCGGGGATTACAAAATTCTGTTTAAAGAAACAGGGTTTTTTAAAGACCGCCTTCTCAAAAGGGCAAAAGAAACAGCAGCTTCTTCTATACCTGAAAAGGATTTTTCCTTAAAAGACGCGAAAGGTAAAAGATATAGAAGTTCAATCTTAGACCACCTGCTCATTGAAAACCTAATCCAGTTCTTTAATGCCGGAAAACATAACAACCTCAGGTTAGAAGGAGGTGACTGGAATGACGGGTTAGATATGGCCAAGGATAAAGGAGAAAGCTTAGCTTTCAGCAGTATGTACGCTAACAACTTCAAAGAATTAGCCTGCCTTTTACAGGATATTTCAGATAGAGAAAATATCAAAGAAATAAAAATAACCAAAGAAGCCGGGATTCTTTTAGACACTCTAAACAAACCGGTTGATTACTCAAGCCCGAAAGATAAAAACCGTATTCTTAACTTATACTTTGAGCGGACAAAAAACAAAGTCAGCGGTCAAAAGACAGCGGTCAAAATCAAAGGCCTGATAAAAGATTTAACCAGAAAATCGCGGCATATTACTGGCCATCTGAGAAAAAAAGAATGGATACCTAATCCCGGGATTTTTAACGGATATTACGACAACTTATCGCGAAGAGTTGAAGGGATTATCGATAAACAAATAAGGATAATGCTCACATCCCAGGTTATGGCAATAATAAGCGGGACAGCCGAAAAAAAACATATCAAAAAAATATGGGAGACAGCCTGTTCCCGCCTCAGGCAAAAACCTTTTTACGCTTTCCGCCTGAACACGGATTTAAAAACCTTACGCCTTGATTTAGGCCGGGCTTTCGGTTTCTCCTACGGAGACAAAGAAAACGGGTCGGTATTCTCCCATATGAACGTCCTTTTTGCCTACGGGTTATACAAACAGGGTTTTGCCAATGAAGGAAACAAAATTATCCAGTCGCTGTTTAAGCTTTCAACAAACCCTTCCGCTGAAATATACCCCTGCGTACCCGAATATTTTAACCTTGAAAATAAAGGCCTGTATCCTTACTTAACCGGATCAGCCAGCTGGCTGATTTATTCTTTAATCAGCGAAGTATGGGGGCTGAAATTTTCTTCAGGAAAGATAACTATATCCCCTAAACTGGTAAAAGACAACTTCAGATACTCTAAAAAGATAAGCTTAACCGTCAATGTAAAGGGGAAACTCATAACTTTACTCTATAAAAACCCTCAAAAAAAAGATTACCCTGACTACAGAATAGTGGCTATAAGCGCAGAGGGAAAATCAATAAAGAAACCTCAAGGCAAAGAAATATTTTTCAGCGAAGATGAGACAGGCAGGATTTTAAACAGCAAAGATAAAAGAATAGAAGTCACTCTCGGCTAAAAAGATTGATATCAGCCGGGGTTAAACTTTTCTAAGATAAGTTTATTATTCTTAGCATCAATCCTTACCGAGAAGTTCTTAAGAAAACTCATCCCTAACAAGCCGGATATAGCGCCGCCTTCTTCCTTCTCCAAAACAGACGCCCGGACATTACTAAGCTCAACTTCGCCAACCTTAACTTTATCCAGCATAACCAAAAAAGCCTTGACTTTTCTGCCATTGGCAAGAGTTACGGCCATAGTCCTATTTTTATCTATCTTGACACCGGCTTTATCGGCAATATTCATAGGGATAACAATCAGAGACGCGCCGGTATCAACCACAAGATTTACAGTAACCAGCCCGTTTATCAAAACCCTGACAACAAGGCTGCTGCCTAAAGAATTATAGGATACGGGATAAATCCTGAAATCTCCTTCCATATCAGTTAACTGCTTATTTATACCGGCTAAGAAGTATTTCTCTTTAGAAGAAAGCTTACCGGAAAGAGAATCTGTTTTTTCAGAAAGAGCATGGTTAAATATCCTTAATTCGTTCACATATTCCGAAATATACTTATCCAAAGAAGACATCTGTTTCTGTAAGTTCTCCTTGTTATACCCGGCGAGCCGGATTCTTGATGACAGAGTATTTGAGTCCTGGACTAAAGAATTATACTTCTCAATATCCTTATCCGGGCTGGTTTCAGTAAACTCTCTGCTTACCTTTGCCAACTCAGCCTTTAATCCTTCAAGCTCTATCTCTAAACGGGCAATCTCCTTTTCGCCGGCATCTTTGGTTTTCTTGCTCTCAATAGCTTTACCGCGAAGAAGCTCTAACTGCTTAAACTCCTCAGCAATATCTTTGAAATTACCGCTCACAAATTCCGGGCGCAAATAATACTTATAACTCCATTTCCCCATCATCCGGGCCTGCTCAGAGGCTGAATAGCGGTAAATACTATCTATATCTTTTATATCAAGAGTTATTGTTCCTGACCCTATATTCACAGTAATATCACCGGCCGCCTCTTTGGTTATAACACCCTCAATACTCCTCCCGTTTTTTAAATATACCCTGTCGGCAAACAAAGAAAAACTAAAAATAAGCAAAGATAAAAACAGCAACAATTCTCTAAAGCGCATAACCCCTCGTTTCCCTAATAGAACACTTTCTTTAGAAACAATCCTGCCGCCGGAGCAGGCCTTCCCAGCAAAGACCTGTTCTTGCCTCTTATTATTCTCGAAACTCCGTTGATATCTATCCTGTTCAACCCGGCACTTACTATTAAGCTTACCATATTTCTTGCCATTCCCCAAAGAAACCCCTCAGATTCAATATCAATGTAAACAAACCTGCCTGATTTCTTAACAGAAATGTTCTTCACTTTTCTCACACAGCTTTTGTATGAAGACGCTTTCCTGGTAAAAGAAGAAAAATCCTTTTTCCCTTTAAGCAAGGCGGCGGCTTTTTCCATCATCCGGACATCTAACTTATCAGGCACCTGCCAGGAATAATTTCTCAGAAAAACATCCGGCTCTTTCCTGTTCAGAATGACGTAACGGTAAAGTTTTGACTTCGCGGAGAAACGGGAATGGAAATCTAAAGAAGCGAACTTAACTTTTCTGACACGGATATCTTCAGGAAGATATGTGTTCAGGGCTTTTTTAATGCTGCTTAAAGGAATATGTGTATCTACTTTAAAATTAGCAGTCTGAGCTCTGGCATGGACGCCTTTATCTGTCCGGCCGGAATAAACTATGCGGACATTCAGGTGAAATATTCTTTTTACAGCCTTTTCTACCTCTCCCTGGATAGTTCTTACCTCTTTTATTTTCCCGCCTCTTTTATCAGGCTGGACCTGCCATCCGTGAAATCCTGTCCCGTCATAAGATATCTCAAGGCGGATATTCTCAAGCATATCTAAATTATACGATTTTTAAGATAGCTTGGCGAGAAAAATATGGTTCTTTCTCAATATTAAGGAAAGGACTCACCTTCCAATGCAACAAAAGTGTTACGGACAGAAATGTTGCATAGGAAGGAATATGCCAAAAAAACACCTGCCAGACGTGGGACGCCGGACGTCCCACATCTTACGAAAGAAGCAGGTTTTACTTATTTTATTTACGCGGGTTTTGAAATTGTAAGAAGGGATAAATCTCAGATATCAGCCTAAGAGACCGGAAGAAACTAACTCTTCAGCTATCTGGACAGTGTTTAGAGCGGCTCCTTTACGAAGGTTATCGGAAACACACCAAAGCCAGAAACAGTTTTTGTTGAAGGGATCTTCTCTTACCCTGCTAACAAAGACTTCATCCTTCCCTTCAGCATCAATAGGCAAAACGGCATCTTCGGAATATGCCACCCCTTCTGAATCTTTTATTGCCGATTTTATATCCTCTAAACCAACTGTGTCTTTTACCTGAAAATAGACGGATTCCGAATGGGAAGTTATAACCGGAACTCTCACGCAGGTGGAAGTTATTTTAATTGAACTGTCCTCAAATATCTTGTGGGTTTCCCTGACTGTCTTCCATTCTTCAGTGGTATACCCGTATTCATTAAGGCCGCCGATTTTAGGTATTACATTGAAAACAATCTGGGAAGGAAAAATATCAGGATTAGGTTTGACTTTTTTATCTATTAAATCGAAATAAACTCCTTTATTTTTCTCAACAACCCGCTCAGCTTGTTCCCATAAAGAAACCGCCGCTTTCTTACCCGCCCCGGAAACTGCCTGGTAGCTGGAAAGGACTATCTGCTTTAACCCAAACTGTTTAAATATCCGGTTTAAAGCAACCAGCATTTGAATAGTGGTGCAATTAGGATTAGCAATAATACCTCTATGATCTTTTATCCTGTTTCTGTTAATTTCAGGAATTATTAAAGGGACACCTTCTTCCAGCCTGAAATCAGCTCCGTTATCTATAACTACCGCCCCTCTCTTTACCGCTTCCGGAGCAAAGAGGACAGAAGCCCCCTTTTCGCCTTCAGTCCCGGCAAACAGGGCTATTTCTATATTATCAAACTTCTCAGGAGATACAGCCTCTACCTTATAATCAACCCCGTCAACCTGAATAATCCTGTCTGAACGGGCAAGAAGACGCAGTTGGTTTAAGGAAAAATTCCGCTGTTTTAAACAGCGCAGCATCTCTATACCCACAGCTCCTACTCCAACTATTGCTACGTTATACTTCTTCATTTTTTCTTATCCGTTGAAAAGATACCGCAAGAACCTTCTTACACCTACGAAGGATCTCCGCGGACACCTCGTAGATATCCGGCATAACAGAAGCTAAAGGTTTTTAACTACCAAATCCCCCACCTCAGAAGTAGAATACCCCATCTTTCCCGCGGACAGGCTGGTTAGTTTTTCTCTGACTACTTTAATTACCGATTTTTCAATCCCTTCAGAGGCTTTATCCTCCCCTAAGGAATCTAAAAGCATACCTAAAGCACAGATAGCAGCTAAGGGATTTATAACGTTCTTTCCGGTATACTTGGGGGCAGATCCGCCTATAGGCTCAAACATAGACACGCCTTCAGGGTTGATATTCCCTCCCGCGGCTATACCCATACCGCCCTGAATCATCGCGGCTAAATCGGTAATTATGTCGCCAAAAAGGTTATCAGTAACTATAACATCAAACCAGCTGGGATCCTTTACCATCCACATACAGGTAGCATCAACATGAGCATATCTTGTTTTAATGTCAGGGTAAAGTTTCGCTGTTTTATTAAAAACCCTCTCCCATAAATCAAAGGCAAAAGTTAAAACATTGGTCTTGCCGCAAAGCATTACTTCTTTATTCTTGCCGCGTTTCCTGGCATATTCAAAAGCAAACTTTGAACAACGCTCAACTCCTTTATAAGTATTTATACTCTCCTGAACAGCCACTTCATTTTTAGTCCCCTTTCTCAAAAAACCACCTGACCCGCAGTATAGGCCTTCGGTATTTTCTCTTATAACCACGAAATCAATGTCTTCCGCTGTCTTATTTTTTAAGGGACAAAACCTGGCATCATACAGTTTTACCGGCCTAAGATTTATATACTGGTCTAATTCAAACCTCAGCCTGAGAAGAATCCCCTTTTCTAAAATCCCCGGCTTGACTCTCGGATCGCCAATAGCCCCTAAATAAATGGCATCAAAACTTTCTAACTCTTTAAGGACTGAATCGGGAAGGGTTTCGCCGGTCTTTAAAAACCTTTCCCCTCCTATATCATAATTAACTTTCTCATACTTAAACCCGTATTTCTCAGCAGAAGCGCCTAAAACCTTCAGCCCTTCGGATATAACTTCCGGCCCTGTCCCATCGCCGGGAATAACTGCTATCTTATAATTTTTACCCACAACTGTACCCTCCTCAATGAGGCCGCAACTTACAGAACAAAGTGAATGTAAGTTGTTTGGCCGAATTGATCCCGCTGAAGGTTGAGAAATTGTAGTAATAGAATTTCTCAACATCTTCTCTGAGGCGGGATTACCTTAATATACGAATTAACCAATGAGGCCGCAACTTACAGAACAAAGTGAATGTAAGTTGTTTGGCCGAATTGATCCCGCTGAAGGTTGAGAAATTGTAGTAATAGAATTT
>CAZSRG010000056.1:0-8926 GCA_964609315.1 uncultured Planctomycetia bacterium | reverse complement strand
ACAACCGCTGTTTAATGTAACTATTTAGGCTGCCGGGCATTATGAGCATTTTGCGTTTTCAAGTGCGAAGCCTGCCCTTAGGGTACAGCATTTTCCCGGTTAACTAAAGATGGCGTTTGATAAAGGAAATCACTTTTTTCTCTACCGAATTAATAGAATCACCTTCTATAGTAGTTCCTGAAGCATTGTGATGGCCGCCTCCTCCGAAGAATTTGGCGATTTTATTGACATTAACCTTCCCTTTAGACCGGAAATTCACCCTTACGCTCTTCTTGCCTATCCTCTTTATCAAAACAAGGACTTCCGCTCCTTTTATCAAACGAAGATTATAAAATATGGTGTCACTTAAATCACCATAAGCGGAATCAATCCACTTATTAGTCTTAATCCAGACAATCTTACCCTTTGCCCCGGACCGTAGAGATGACAATGCTTTTCCTATAAATAATACATCTTCCGGCCGCAAAGAGCTGTAAACATTGTGATAAATCTTTACAGGAGATACTCCGCAGGCAATCAGGTCAGAAACAGCCTTATGAACATAACTCCCGGTATGGACATAGCTAAAGGACCCTGTATCGGTAAACATACCCGTATATAAACATACAGCCGAGTCTTTAGAAAGCTTAGGAAAGAATTTCTTGTAAAGCCGATAAACTAATTCCGCCGCGGAAGAAGCCCTGGGATCAACAAAATTTATGTCAGCAAACCGGGTATTGCTTACATGATGGTCGATATTAACAATTGTATCCGCTTTTAGAAAAGCTTTTCCGCTCTTACCAAGACGAGACACATCCGAACAATCCAGGATAATACCGGCATCAAAGCGGCCAGAAGGAGGTTTTGAATCTATCTCTGATGCCGCAGGCATAAAACGGTAGTTCAAAGGCACAGCCTGGAAATGGTACATATAAACCTTTTTCTTCAGCCTGCGCAGGAGAAAATATATCCCTAACATAGAACCCAAAGCATCACCTTCTACATCCCGGTGAGTGCCGATTAAGAAAGACTTGCTCCTTTTTATCGTTTCTATAACCCTTTTGATTCCCATCTGCTAACCTCTTCCTTCCTATTATAGATTATAGATAAATTCCAATAACCAAGTTACAAGATATTCATCCCGTTAGATAATTCCTGTTGTTACATCTAACGGGACAGGCACATTCCAATCTTAACACTGCTCTTATATTCTATTATCTACCTAACTCTTCTTTAAGCTGATCCAACCGGCTGGATATATCAACGCTGTATTTTATCGACCCGTCCAAAGTGAATTCAATATCAGGAATAAACCTCAGCCTAATCCTTGTTCCAAGAATCCTTTTTATAAAATTCTTCATAGAAGATAAAGCTAATTCCGCTTCAGCAGACTTGCTTTCAGGAAAAGCGCTGAAGAATACCCGGCAAACCCGCAAGTCTTTAGCGGTATCAACTCTTGTAATACTAATCATCCCGATATTAGGATTATCTATTTCTTCTCTGATAATCCCGGAGATTTCTCTTTTTATCTGCTGATTAACCTTATCTATCCTTCTCATAATAAAAATCCGCGCCGCTCACCATAAAGGACAGAGGACAAACCTGCCCCTGCAATAAATCATGATTACATATATTCCTCTAACTCTTTAATTTCTTCTTCTTTTGTTGATATCTTCCCGTCTAATTTCTTAAAGAATATCTTTTCCATTATACTTCCGTATTTATTCTCAGGTTTTACCCCTCTCTCCTGTAAATCCTTTCCCCTGATAAAGAGTTTCTTTTCGGAATACTCCTTTAAAAATCTCCTTATACCCTTACGGGCAGATTCATTGTCAGATAAAGCATAAAAGAAAAGTATTGTCTCAAAACTTAGAGGATTAAGCAAGCGGTAAATCTTTGAAGGCAGGTTTTCTTTAGAAAGAGAGTTGATTATCCTTACTTCTTTAGAATTTAGAATTTTAATTTTCTCTCCTCTCCTAAACCCAAATTTATCTATAATAGATTTTAACCTGTTGATATTTGTCTTTCTGAAAGCCGCCATAAGGTAAACTATCCAAATATCAACATCCTTTTTCGAAGGAAAATTCTTCTTAAACCACATAACAGCTCTGTCAATATTTTTTAAAACCCGCATGTCTTCCCTGTTAAACGGCTTAACCCCTAAAAACTTAAGCCCTGCCGTTTTATTTAAAGCTGATAACTGTTTGGAAGGATTATCCTCTTTAAGAATAAGGATAACTTCATCTCTTAACCTGTGAGGATTAACAGAATCAAAAGCCTTAAGAAAAACAGCTTTTTTAAGAGCTTTCTCCGTCAAAGAAGAAAATTTAAAGGCGAACCTCTCTCTAAAACGCGTAGCGCGTATAATACGGGTAGGGTCTTCTAAAAAACTATCATTTTTAAGTATCCGGATAACTTTCTTTTTTAAATCCTCAACCCCTTCGAAACAATCAAGAACTTCGCCGAAACTGCTCTTATTAAGACTTAAAGCAAGAGCGTTAATAGTAAAATCTCTGCGTTTCAGGTCTTCTTCAATAGAAGCCGGTTCAACTTCAGGCAAAGAACCGGGGTAAGGATAATACTCTTTACGGGCCGTGGCCAAATCTATTTTATAAGGCTTAGATAATACTGAAGCCGTTCCAAAACCGCGGTGCTTTTTTAAACCAGCGCCTAATTTTTCAGCTAACTTCAAAGCAAAATCTATAGCGTCAGACTCAACTGCTATATCCAAATCAAAGTTATCCCTGCCTAAGATAATGTCCCTGACAATACCTCCGGCTAAATAAGCCCTCACATTCAGCCTGTCAGAAAGCGAAGAAACCTTCTTTATAAGCCTTATAACTTCTTTGGGTAATTTTGACAATTTTCCCTTCAGATTCATATTCCTAACCAATAATCCCCCTAAATCTAAGCGCGGGGATGAAACTTTGTATGTATTTCTTTAAGCCTGGCTTTATTTATATGAGTATATATCTGGGTCGTGGCAATGCTGGAATGCCCAAGCATTTCCTGAACACTTCTCAAATCGGCCCCGCCTTCCAAAAGATGAGTGGCAAAAGAATGACGGAGAGTATGCGGAGATACGTTCTTTTTAATCCGGGCGGACTTAATATAGAATTTTATCATTTTCCATATACTCTGCCGGCTTAATCCGCGTTTATAAGACGAAACGAATAAAGAATCTGTAACTCTTTTTTTAAGAATCCTGGGCCGTGAATCTCTAAGGTAACGGGAAATAAAATGTAAAGAAGTCCTGCCTAAAGGGACAATTCTTTCTTTCCCCCCCTTGCCCTTAACTTTAAGAAACCCCGCCTCAAGGTTACAGCTGTCTGCCCTCAGCTTAGATACTTCTGAAACCCTTAACCCTGTAGCATACATGAGTTCTAAAATAGCCCTGTCCCTTATACCCATAACCTGCCTAATGTTAGGCTGTGAAAGCATTTTCTCCACTTCATGGAAATCCAAAACATCCGGGACTTTCTTCCATAAACGGGGAGTATCTATAGATGAAGAAGGATCCTCTTTAGACAGCTTTTCGCGAACCAGAAAGCGGTGAAAAGATTTTATTGCTGAAAGACGGCGGGAAATTGATACAACAGCAATCCCTTTATTCTTCTGATGATTCATAAACCCGATGATATCCTGTTTCTTTACTTGAAAGAATTGGGTGATTTTTAAAGATTTGAGGTATGCCCAATATCTCCTCAAATCAGACAGATAAGATACAATAGTATTTGAAGAAACTCCCCGCTCAACTCTTAAATAATCCATAAACAATTCTATGTAATTATCCATATTGGAAATATTGACAAATTTCTAAACTGTTAAACTATTTGACTGTTTCACGCTCAACCTATGAGAAACCATCTAAGATACACCGCGGGCGGACTAAACACACCCTGCTAAACCAAAAAGGGATTCATCCTTTTTTCCCCGCCCAAAAGTGTTTTCGGGCCGTGCCCGGGAAAAACCGTTAAGTTGTCATCTAAACA
The DNA here is from genome assembly GCA_964609315.1 of uncultured Planctomycetia bacterium. GTDB lineage: Bacteria > Omnitrophota > Gorgyraeia > Duberdicusellales > Duberdicusellaceae > CAZSRG01. Next base: position 4,955 of record CAZSRG010000056.1, on the reverse strand, counting down.
AAACAGTTTTTCCTTAATAGATTCTATGAGCAGCGGATGGTCTCCGCCTTTAATATCAGTCCTTCCCACTGAACGGTAAAACAAAGTATCTCCTGAAAAAAGAAATTCCTGAAACTTGAGGCATATACCGCCTAAAGTATGCCCGGGAGTATGAACAACTTCTATCCTTTCTCCTAAAAAATCAATAGTATCTTTATCCTCAAGCTCAAAAACTTCCGTCTTACTGTCTAAAACAAAAGGAAAACCAAGAAAAGAAGAAAGGTTCAACTCGGAATCTTTTAACAAAGGGGCATCTTTCTTATGAATATAGACAGGCAGGCCGAAATAAGCATCGGCTTTAATATGGTCAATATGGCCGTGGGTATTTATAATAAAAACAGGTGAAAACTTGTTCTTATTAATCTCTTTCTCTATCTTTTCCGGCTCATCTCCCGGGTCAACAATGAAAGCTTTTCCTTCCGGATACCCCACAAGATAACAGTTGGTAGATAACCCGCCTACAGTTACAATTTTTACCTCCGCGTTCCTATCCATAACAAAATCGCTTTTTCAACAAGATAAAAGAGCTTTAAAATTAATTACCGCCCTCATTGCCTTTTTCCTGACTAAGAGGCTCTTTATTCTCTTTGCTGATTACGCCGCTATTCCCCTTAACTGCTTTACTGCCGGATTTTTCTTCTTCTTTAATCAGCAAATCAGAAACTTTTTCAAAACTGAACTCTTTCTCAAACTCCCTTCTTATTCTTGAAATATCCCTGACCGTAGAAGAATCATTCCCGGAAGTAATAAAATAAGGATCATATACTTTCTCCCTCAGCTTTACCAATTCTTTATAGATAGGGTTTATCTTTTTCTTGCCCTCTTCATTATAGAAATAAACTATCTGCTCCAGATTCTTCAATGCTTCATCAATAGACTTTCTCTGCCGCTTAGGGCTTATATTGTTTTCAATATCCCTGATAAGCTCGCTCAGCCACCCCCTTACAAAAAGGTAATACTCGTCATACATATCTTTTGTGGGAACCTTCGGGTATTCTTTAAGGTTCAGATAGAGAGGAGGAGGTGTTTCCTTAGCCCGTTTTCTTGTAAATTTCTTGCGCAAAGAATAACACCCCGAAAAACCAGACGCGATTACAAATATCAGCAGTAAATTGACTATCTTACGCATAATTATCCTCCTTTAATGAGCGCACAATTTATGAAATTCCTCCTCATCTATAATTTTTACGCCTAAACTTTCAGCTTTGCGGAGCTTCGAGCCGGGATTCCTGCCGGCTACGACAAAATCCGTATTAGCGCTTACCGAAGATTTGACTTCCCCTCCTGAATTCAGGACAAGGTCCTGAGCTTCCTTACGGGAAAAACTTTCCAACTCGCCGGTAAACACAAAAGATTTTCCCTGTAAAACAATATTCTTCTCTGGACTTACTTCCTTTTCGGACAGCAAGACCGAAGCTTTCTTAAACTTATCTATAAGGGCTTTTACCTGCGGCTGTTTAAAGTACTCTCTAATTGATTCAGATATAACTCCCCCTATTTCGCTAATACCCTTAAGAGATTCCGCGTCAAGGCTGAAAAAAGCATCTATATCTTTAAACCGGGCTGAAAGAATCCTGGCTGATTTTTCTCCTACATACCGGATTCCTAACCCGTATAAAAACCTATATAGCCCTCTCTGCCTGCTGTCAGCTATTGCTCTAATCAGGTTCTCCGCTTTCTTCTCTTTAAATAAAGGTATAGAATATAAATCTTCCTGTTTAAGAGAATAGATATCAGCTATATCTTTAACTAAGCCTGAATCTACAAGTATATCGGCTAAAGCTTGGCCCATTCCTTCAATATCCATCGCTGAACGCGAGGCAAAATGAAGGATCTTTCTCTTTAACTGCGCCGGGCATAAAGGATTAATACAGTAAACAGCGACTTCTCCTTTTATCCGTGATACTTTCCCTTTACATACAGGGCAAACCCGGGGTAAAAACACTTTTTTTTCTTTCCCCGTCCTATTTGACAAAATAACTTTTACTATCTTGGGAATGACTTCCCCCGCGCGCTCCAATAAAACAGTATCACCTCTACGCAAATCCAGCCTTTTTACCTCGTCAAAATTATGCAGAGTAGCCCGGGAAATAACCACTCCTCCGCAGGCAGCCGGAATTAACAGGGCTACCGGAGTAATAACCCCTGTCCTTCCTACACTTAATTCAATATCTCTAACCTTAGTTGTTACCTGATGAGCGGGAAATTTGAAAGCTGAAGCCCATCTGGGGCTTTTCAAAGTCTCTCCTAACTTACGGCACAAAGAAAGGCTGTCAACTTTAACAACCGCCCCGTCAATTTCATAATCCAAAGAATCCCTTTTATCCTGCCAATACCTACAGAAGTCTTTTACTTCCTTTAAACTTCCACAGTATTTATTAAAAGGGCTTACAGGTATCCCCCATTTTTTTATCTTTTCAAAAAACTCGCGGTGAGTAACAAAAGGTTTACCTCTAATACCACCGAAAGTATGGGCTAAAAACTTAAGCCCGCGCCGGGAAACAACCACAGGATCCAAAAGTTTTAACGACCCGCTGGCGGCATTCCTGGGATTAGCAAAGGGAGTTTCTTCTCTTCTGAGGCGCTGGCCATTAAGCTTTTTGAAATCGCTCTTATTCATATACACTTCGCCGCGAATATCTAAGAAAGAAGGAAAATTTCTGCCTCTTAAAGTTAAGGGAATAGTTTTAATTGTTCTAATATTATGGGTGACATTTTCTCCTTTTTCCCCGTCTCCGCGGGTAGCGCCTAAAACCAAAACTCCATCCTTATAAATAAGAGAACAGCTTAATCCGTCAATCTTCAACTCGGACAAATAAGACAATTTTACATCTTTTCCTAAAATCCGCCTGATCCTGTCTTCCCATTTATCAAGTTCTTCAAGAGAATAAGTATTATCCAAAGAAAACATCCTGCTGGTATGCCGTACAGGTTTAAGAGACGCCAAAAGCCCGCCTGAAACCCTCCGGGTAGGAGAATCAGAAGTAACAAAACGGGGATATTTCTCTTCTAAAGAGAAGAGCTCTTTCACCAAATCATCGTATTCCTTGTCGGAAATCTCCGGTTCAGACAAGACATAATACTGATGATCGTACCGCCTTATTCTCTCCCTTAAAGACTCTATTTTATCCTTTATTTTCTTATAATCAGCCGCCATAGAGAGAACTTACAGTATCCTGACAAAAAGGGATTTTTTTACCAGCCGCCTTCGAGCCTTACTGCTAATACAAAAGGGAGTCCAGCCTTAATTATCTTATCCTGAGCCGGCTTTATATTATACTCTGAGCGGATAAATTTTACTACCATATTTTCAGTATCAAACAAGCAAAAACAGCTTTTAGAATCCCTGTCGCGGGGCTGTCCGACACTCCCTATATTAATTATGTACCTGTATTTGGAGTTTATTTCTATCTCTTTTGAATAGTCACGGTAAAGGTTTCCTCCCCGCTGGATAAATATTGCCGGAATATGCGTATGCGCGATAAAAGAAAGAGGGATATCTTTTGCCTGCATAAAATCTATGTCTCTGTAAACAGCGGGATAATTATCAAGGTAAGAAAACTTCTCGGGAGAAACTAAACCTGAGTGAGCACAGTTAAAATCAGGACTTTTATAAACAAGAGGTAAATTACCCAAATAAGACTTTTCTTCCTCAGACAGCTGATCCTTTGTCCACAAAACCGCCCTTTGGGCATAAGGATTTAATAATGATATGTCTAATTTCTCCGCGACGCTTAAGTCATGGTTCCCGGCAATAACATCCCATGTTGATTCTCTTACTATCTTTAAACAAGCCGAAGGGTCAGCTCCGTAACCTACAATATCGCCAAGCAAAAAAACCCTGTCCGGAGAAATCCTGCCTATCTCTTTCTTTACAGATAAAAGAGCTTCTAAATTAGAATGGACATCCGATAAAAAAACTATCTTCATATATCAGGCCGCGCCGGTAAAATAGAATAACAATGCTGTCTGCTATTGATAAAAGGACAGAAACCTTAAAAAAACTCTATACGGAAACCGGAAAATTCGTTAGAGGCAGGTAAAGTTTCCCGGGTGAAACTAAGGATGTACCCTTTAAAATGTTCCCGCAGGCTTTTCAAGAAGGAATTAAGGTCAGGCTCTTTCCCCTCAACAACCGTTTCCACTTCTCCCGAAGAGAGGTTCTTAATCCATCCGGTAAGGCCGTATTTCTTAGCATAACTACGAGCAGTAAATCTAAACCCTACCCCCTGAACCCTTCCTTTAAATATTATATGATGCCGCTCCATTATAGATAACTACTGACACCCTTCCACTGATTTCCCTATATCGTTTGTTATGCTCGGCTATTCTTCTTTAGCATCCTCATCCTTTAACCCTCTTGGCGCTAAACTATACAAGACATCGCGTTGAGAAGCAATGCCTACTAACTTCCCGTTATCCATAATCGGCAGATGCCTGAAATGCGTTACGCATAAAGTTTCATAAATTTTATCAATCCCGTCTTTAAATTCAGCGGCCTTAACATCTTTGGTCATAAAATCCTTTGCATGGACTTTATCCGGACTAAGCCCTTTACTTACCACCCGCCTTACAACATCACGCTCGCTTACAATACCTACAACTCTTTCTCCGTCAAGAATAACCACAGCCCCTATGTTGTTCCCTTCCATAAGACAAGCTAATTCCAAAGCCGTAGCGTCTTCTTTAGCAACAATTACTCCCTGGGAAAGCTTCATACTAAACGCTCTCTGTTTCTTCATAACTCCTCCTTCTTCTCAAAACTGTATTACCAAAATAACCCAAGTTTAACCTGACAACCAAAAACAAACGTTTTGCCATAAGGCGAAAGAAAATGAGTAACTGCGCGGCCTTTATATTTTTTAATGAACTACCTCGCAGCAAGCTGCGAGGTATCAAAAACTTTTCCAAAAAAG
>CAZSRG010000055.1:0-8995 GCA_964609315.1 uncultured Planctomycetia bacterium | reverse complement strand
CATTACTGTCATAGCTTTTACCGCTTCTCTGCGTTCTAAAACTTTTTTCTTCCATTCCCTTTTGTTCCGTGCTATACCTTCCACAAGGCCTTCCTTTTTTTGTAAAATAGTTAATATTTCTAAACCTATTGGACAGAGGACATTTCTCAACTTCAACTAATTTTAGCATAGTTTCCTATAGCAGATATATGCCAAGCTCAATCACCGTAAGAATTGCTTCCTCGTTTCATCTGCAGGATAAAAGGTGGTAAATGTAAAATATCAGGCGCGGACTATTTGCGGCCTTTAATAACAACAAACCCGCCTCTGCCAAAGCCTTTTTCAGTCTTTTCAACCGCGCTAATTTCAGCAGGCAGGCGAAAGATAGTTTGGTAATAGGAAAATTTGCCAAAGCCTGCTCTTTTCAATAGACGAGTTATTGATTTAATACTGAAAAAAACTGCCTGTTTGTAAAATATACTCTTTTTAGTCTGATAATGCCCGCCTAAAAAACTATCCTCGTCAACTATCCCCAATATAACCTTTCCGCCTTTCTTTAACACCCTGAAACTTTCTTCCAACACTTTAACCGGATCCTTAACAAAACAAATAGTGACAACTATTAAAGCATAATCAAAACTCTCCCCGCGGAAAGGCAGAATTTCACCTTTAGCTAAGCTGACAACTCCTCCTCTTTTCTCAGCCATCTTAAGCATATTGTAAGAAACGTCTATACCGTATTTAACCTTTAAGGGAGAAGCAAATCTGCCTGTGCCTATACCAATTTCTAACCCTCTGCCTCTTTTAGGAACAGCCTTTCTTACAGCTTCTAATTCAGAAAGATAAACATACTCATTCTTGTCATACCACCTATCGTATTTCTTATAATGGCCGTCAAAAAAACTCTTCATAATCCTAAGTCTCCCCACCACCCGTCATAAAAGCGTTTTAAGTAAGTATACTCTTCCTTAGGTATAGCGCTCCGGTTAACATCATCCTCTTTGAAAGAATACCTGTATCCCGCGCAGTAAGACGTAAGCAGTTCTTTTGCCTGCGATATTTGTTTAAACATCTCACCGCACTTTTTCTTATCCGGTTCCTCGCACTTATCAGGATGGTATTTTACCACAAGCTTCTTGTAAGCCTCTTTTATATCTTCTAAAGTAGCATAGTCTCCTAATCCCAACAGCTTACGCGCTTTATCAATATCTTTAAATTTCGGCATACCCACCTCACTTTTTAACTGCCACATAAACCCCGTTAGAGAACTTTGTTATCTAACGGGGTAAATCGCCGCAAATTATCTTACCACAAATTTGTCTATTACATCACCTTTAATACCATAGGCCTTTACGGCAATCCCTTCATCCTCCGGATGAATAAGCAGATAATGATACCGAGTTTTGTGTTTTATCAATTGAGGGATATGTTCTCTTAATTCCGCCAAAGGAGCCCCTCCTCCTCCGGACACTATATAGGTTATACCGTCCGCGGACAGGCGTTCGTAACTATGATAATGCGAAGCGATAAACATATTCACCCGGTACTTCTTAAATAGAGGCTCTAACTGAGAAATCAGCTTTTTGCGGACTCCCCAATGAGCTCCGCTGTAAAGGGGTTTATGGGCTAAGACAATTATCCACTTGTAACCCTGATGCTCCTTAAAATCTCCTATCAGCCAATTAAGCTGTTCATTCTTAAGAAATCCCCTATTATCATCAAGGACTATCAAATGGGTCATTCCGTAATCAATTGAATAGTACGGTTTCTTCCTCTTGAATTTATTTCTAAATTGATTCAGGTTATCATGGTTCCCTCTCACTGTAAAAAAAGGGACTTTTATATCCGCAGAGGCTATATCTTTAAAAAAAGAATCCCACGCCCACCCCCATAAAACCATATCCCCCAAATGGACGATGAAATCTTTTTTCCGCTTTTTTATCTGCCTTAACAGATCCCGGTGAACTTTGTTCTTAGTAATCCCGATATTCCGGTTATCTCCGTAAACGACAAAAATAGATTCTTTAGGTTTTATGCTGATTTCCTGCCCGCCGGCAAACGCGTTATTCACCATACACAGGCAGAAGATAAAACCCGCTGACAAAAATCTGATGAATTTATTCATTAGAAACCGAGATAAAACGCGGCCGCTCCTATGCCCAGGCCGATGCCGAGATTTAAAACTTTTATCAGGAGAGAATCCCTTACAGTATAGGAGAAAAGGGGAAGCATTCCATGCCCGTCCTGAACAATGGAACTGGTCAGAAGAACAGAAAAAGGAACTAACCCTTTAGCAAACATCATAACAAATATTAAATGAGGCCCGGATTCAGGAATTACCCCCACAACGCCGGATATTAACAATACCCAAACCATATGGCTTTTAACAAACATATCCAAATCCCAGTACTTCAACCCGATACTCACTAAAAGGAGAGCTCCGAAACTCCAAAGGAATATCCGCCATAGATGTTTTTTGAAAATATGTTCCCAAATATGTTCGCTTAAATAATGGTCAGGGACGGTTATAATTATAAGATTAGCTAAACCTATAAGAGAAACAAATGTTATCCTCTGCCAGTTCCATTCTTTAGGGCCTATTGTTCCGGATATAAACCCGTAAAGTATGCCTATTAACAAGAACAGCATTAAAAAACGGGATAAAGAGATATTCCTAAACTGATTAACTATTCCCCTTATATTAAAACACCTGCATTTATCCTCAGGATGTATCCCGGAATAACGGCATTCCCGGCAGGGTTTTATTTTCAACAGTTTATCAATAATATAAGCGGAAACAATCCCGATAATAAACAAAGTAAAGAACAAAATCAGGGCTTTACGGGGAAACATAGCCAGCATTACAAAAGATTCATCCCCGGAAGTAGCAAGCATTCCCCCTGTAACTGCTCCGAAAGAAATAAGCCCCCGGACATAAAAGGACACATTCATAAAAGCGCCTAAACAACCAGGGGTAGCTCCTAAAAAGGAGGACATAACATACTGCCTGAACAATCCTCCTTTTATTGCTCCCGACATTTTGCCTTTAGTCAAGACATTTAAATAATCAATGAACATCATCATCACAAAAACAAAAACAGTTACCATTAAAGCCTGTCTTAAATTATCTAATACAACCGCCATTCCTTTAACCCTCTCCTTTAGAAACCCGGGATCTTCGGAAATGCGCCCGCGCGCGGGCTTCAGGCTTAAACCTTAAATTCCCGGCCTGCTTTTATAAAAATAAAGTCATCTTTATACTCTTCCCTGAAGATATCCTGCGCCTGATGACCTGTACAATGAGTAGGGCCTGTCTTCTCAACCCCTAACTCTCTAAATCTGCCTGCTATGACTCTGACCTCTCTGTCTTCTTTATTCATTAAATGAAAACCTCCAAAAACAAAGTGGATATTCTCTTCAGGAAAAAGTTGTTTAACTCTTTCTAATATCCTTACAATCCCGGGATGAGAACACCCGGTAACTACAACATTGCCTCTTTGTGTTTTTACAATAAGTGATTGTTCCGGCATATCTTTGCCTTTATACCTGCAGGGAATTTCTCCAGTAGAAAATATATCTGGAATGATTTCTTCCGTTTCTCTTGATTCTATAACTTTAGCCCCTTTATCTTCCGCTTTCCGTTTGAACTCTCCGCTGAAATTAGGACAGGTATAAACTTTTATTCCCGGAACCCTGTCCAGCAAATCCCATAAACCGCCGGTATGGTCCCAGTGGTCATGAGAAATGACAACTGCTTCCAGCTTGTTAAAATCTACACCTAACCTTTCCATATTCGCTATTAACCATCCTCCCTTTTCTCCCGTATCGAATAACACTTTGTTCCCCACTAAAACAGAAAATCCCCATCCGGTATGAATGTCTTTAGTAATACTTTCCCTGTCAAAAATTGTTTTAAAATCCATCCGGCCTCCTTGTTCCTGCGATAATCACTCCCGCAATACTTTTAACTTAAACCTTCTTTGTCCCACCGCGGGAGTGTTAACATTCGCCATTTGCTCTTTGCTATTGACTATTAGCTATTAGCTATTAGCTATTAGCCATCTGCCATCCGCCATTCGCCCCTCAGGCCCGGAAGAACAAGATAAAATAATTCTCGCCAGGAAAATCAGTTCGAACTTGATTACAGCGATTATAAAAAGATTACAATAATAATGTCCCCTATGTTTTCGTAATCTCTATATAATCAGCCCTTAATCTCTGTAGTCATAGTCTCCATATGTTCAGTAGAAGCTAAAATGACATCTCCTACTTTACAGCCTATATGACGGGCAATGACAGGGCACTTAGCCATAAAGAGAAAAAACACCAGCCTTTTAGCATTGGACAAAGCTTCAAAATTCCCCTGCCCTTTGCTTATGACCATATCCGCTTTATTATATATTGACAAGAAGGCCTTTGAACATAATTTAAGCACCGTTCCCGGAGAATCCAGTCCCGAGGAAATAATTTCAGCGGATCTATCAATCCCGCAAAAACGGGCATCCGCGTATAAAGCGTCGTTAATAATAGGCTTCCCTTTAACCGCGTAAACAACCTCTTTATCCTTATAAATTCTCTTTATCTCTTCTATCAAGATCCGGTCAAATACTACTTCTCCGGCATTATCGGCTAAATACAGAATAGTATCAGATTTCTTTAACTCTGATTTAAACTTAGAATAATCAAATACTGCCTTCTTTTCCCTTTTAATTGTCTTATTCTCTTCATTCAAGATCTTTGTTATTTCAGAATGGACATCTAAAGAATTCTTTACTCCATAATCAATAATGTTTCCGCTGACAGCTAATTCAACCGCGGTAAGAAGCCTATCAGGAGAAGAACTGACTCTCTTTTTCAGCCGGCCGTAAATGCTGAGAGCTAATTTATTGCTTTTCTTCTTTATCTCTGAATATGGGTCTCTTCTCCTGGTTATCTTTCTGACCAATCCGTAAATAATCCGCCCCATCTCCGGAGGAGACGATGTTAAAGAAAGATTAGGCAGCTCTTTAGCCAGTTCATTTAACACTTTCTTTTGAACCTTAACATCTGCTCCGGAAATTCTTGAAGCCTCAAGAGCCTGGCTGAAAAAACAAGGGATACAGTCTAAATATGTCTTCATTTCTAAATAATACGGGATTAAATCTCCAACACAAAACAATTTAGCAGTTTAACAATATATCAATCTGTTATCTTCCCCCTCCGCCTCAAGGTATCTCCCTTACTTACAGGCTCAACTTTTATATGTTCTGCTTTATAAACAGAAATAGTATTCAGCCCCTTAAAATATCCTTCTATAACATCTAATTCTCCCTTAGATAAAGGGCTAATTCCACAAGGCCTCAAAGGAGTATTAATCTGCACTTCGTCAGGGTTAATTTCTTTCGCTATTTCGGCTATACTACAAGCGGTATGCCTATTTTGAGAGATAAACATAACCTGCAAAGCCAATTTACCTTTATATATCTTTCTAAACTTCTTCAAAGCTTCAACTACAACATCAAATTCTATCGTTTCAATAGGGTTATTGACTGCTTTAAAAATATCCTTTGAAGGAGCATCAAGCTTAGCTATAACAAAATCCGAAGACATCAAATCGCGCTGGACATCTTTCCTGTCTATTAAAGAAGAATTGGTTATTACAGCTATCCTCTCTTTTCTTGTTTTCTTTATTTCTTCTATCATCTGCCCTAAATTCCCAGCTAAAGTAGGCTCGCCTGACCCGGAAAAGGTTATATAGTCAATATGCAATTCCGGCAAAGAATTAATTTCTTCTATAACCCCGCTGACAGGAATAAAAACTTTCCTTTCACTGCTGAAAAACTTTGTCCGGCCTATCTGGCAATAAACACAGTCAAAACTGCATATCTTTTCTTTCTGAGACACAGGGTCAATCCCCAAAGAACTTCCCAGTCTCCAGGAAGGAACCGGCCCATATATATACTTATAATCTTCTTTTCCCATTTATAACCTCTCGTCAATTTCCCCGTCAGGCATCATATTATCAGGATGATAAACGCCTTCATTTTCCAACTTTCTCCTGACGCAGAGAGAATAATCACCCTTACAGTAATTTTCTATCCACTTTTTGTCTATCCTGCCCTGTTCATAAAATCTTTTAAGAGGGCATGCATAAAACCAGTTACAAACTCTTTCCTGAACCATTCTTCCTTAAATAGAAAGTGATATTATCTATTATCTCATTCATAACACCGGCTGTTTTAGATTCCTTCATAGAATCAATAAAGGGCTTTCCTGAATCTCCCAATCTCACCATCTCAGTCTCAATGGGGATCTTGCCTAAAAAAGGAACGCCTAAATCAAGAGAAGCTTTCTCTCCTCCTCCTGCACTAAACAAGTATATTTCCTCCTGACAGCGGGGACAGGTTAATCCGCTCATATTCTCAATTATCCCTATGATAGGTATTTTCAATTCTTTCGCGAAGAAAAAACTCTTCCTCGCATCTAAAACAGCGACATCCTGCGGAGTGGTAACTATCACCGCCCCGTTCAAGTCCGGAATAAGCTGACAGGCGCTTAGAGGCTCGTCCCCGGTTCCCGGAGGAGAATCGATAATCAAGTAATCAAGCTCTCCCCAATTAACATCACTAAGAAACTGTTTAATGACTGTCATCTTAAGAGGGCCGCGCCAAATCACCGGCTGGTCGGGATTATCCAATAAAAAAGATATGCTTATTGCTTTCAATTGAGGAATAACTAAAACCGGTTCTATCCCTAAATTCGATTTCTCAAGTTTCTTCCCTTCAATACCCAGCATCTTGGCGATATTAGGGCCGTGAATATCTATATCTAAAATACCCACCCTGTTGCCCTTAGAGGCCAAACCATAGGCTAAATTCACCGCGGTTGTGGTCTTGCCGACTCCGCCTTTTCCGCTGATAACAATAAGCTTATTTCTAATCTTAGATAGGTTCTCTTTTAACCGTTTATCCTGCCCCGTCCTATCTTTGCCATCTGTATTCCGCATTATTTATGCCTTTCTTTATTCTTATTCAGGATAGGCCCGCCGCGCCTATTTTATATCTTTCTGTAAATTATGCCAGATTTCTGTGATATTTTCTTTTGTTTCTCCGTCAGAATATTCTATTATTGTTCTGCCTTCAACCATCGCCTTTACGATATTTTCATCAAACTTTATCTTTCCGGCAACCTGGATATTGTTACCGCGGCAATACTCTTCTATTTTCACAGTCATATCCTCATTCAAATCATACTTGTTTATAATCAATTTAACCTCAACATTAAAATGTATAGCTACTTTTATAACCCTGCCGGCATCATGCAGGCCGGAAAGAGTAGGTTCAGTAATTACCAGCGCCAAATCAACACCGGTAATAGAAGATATTACCGGACACCCTATCCCCGGAGATCCGTCTATGATTACCCAATCGGCATTCCTGTTTACAGCTATCTCTTTAGCTCTCTGCCTTACCAGCGAAACGAGCTTGCCTGAATTTTCCTCAGCTGCCCCAAGTTTGGCATGGACCAAAGGGCCAAACCGCGTATCCGATATAAACCACTCACCAGACGTATTCTCTCTCATCTCTATCGCCTGAACAGGACAGACAAACTTGCAAAAAGAACACCCTTCACAAGAAACAGGATCAACGGTAAAATCTCCGCTTATGGCAGAAAACCTGCAGACCTCTTTACATTTTCCGCAATGAGTACAAAGGTTCTTGTCAATAAAGGCTGTTACCCCGCTTTTAAATATGTGCCTCTCCCTTATCTCGGGATTGAGCAAAAGATGAAGGTCTGCCGCGTCAACATCGCAATCAGCCAAAACCTTGTTTTCCGCTAAAGAGGACAAAGCACCGGTAATGACTGTCTTACCAGTCCCTCCCTTCCCGCTTATAATAACTATTTGTTTCATTCTGCCTCAACGTAACAGTTCCTGATTGCAACTAATGAACTACCTCGCAGCAAGCTACGAGGTATCAAAAACTTTTCCAAAAAAGGAAACGCAGCAAGCCGCAGGGAATTAAACCATAGATCCTTCGACTCCCTTCGGCCGCTCAGGATCAATTCGGCTATAGACTTTTTCTTCGAAAAAGTCTAAGTCTCATTGATTAAAATTAAGCGCTGGCCCTATTATACGATAGTGCCTAATATGCTGTTTATCTTTTCATATAAATTTATGAAATTCTTCTTATACTCAGGCAAAGCTTTAACAATAGAAATACCTTTAGAATAAGCAGAAGCTATCTCTTTTCTAAAAGGTATTCTCATAAGCACACGGATATTTTCTCTCCGGCAGTAATCATCCGTTTTACTATCGCCTAAATCCGCCCTGTTAATAACAACCCCAAAAGGTATTTTTATTTCTCTCAACACTTCAACCGCAAGAATAAGGTCATTAAGCCCGAAAGGAGTAGGTTCAGTAACCAACAGGCAGAAATCGCTTCCCTGGACAGCTGTAATTACAGGGCAGGAAGTCCCCGGCGGGGCATCAATGATATTTGTTTTACCCGGCAATATATGCTTCTTTACCTCTCTTATAAGAGGAGGCGCCATTGTTTCGCCAATATTCAACATCCCATGAACAAAAGTTAGGTTTTCTTTTTTACCAGTCTCGACAAACCCTATTTCTTTATCTCTTTCTTTAATCGCCTGCTGAGGACAGAAATAACTGCAGGAACCGCAGCCATGGCAAAGTTCAGGAAATATCAGGACTTTTTTATTTACAACTGCTATCGCGTTATAAACACATACTTCTCCGCACTTTCCGCACCCGTCACATTTAGAAATTTCAACTTCAGGCACAGGAACAGAAACAGATTCCTTTTTATCAATCTCAGGATTTATAAAAATACGCGCATTGGGTTCTTCCACATCGCAGTCCAAAATCTGAACATCCGAAATTGACAAAGCAAGACTTGTTGAAATCGTAGTTTTTCCCGTCCCGCCTTTTCCGCTGGCAACTGAAATAATCATAAGTTACAAGTTAACCGGGAAAATGCTGTTGAGATCGCAAAATGCTCATAATGCCCGGCAGCCT
>CAZSRG010000054.1:0-9245 GCA_964609315.1 uncultured Planctomycetia bacterium | reverse complement strand
TTAGTGGTAAAAAAATCCTAAGCACTAAATCCTAAATACTAAACAATATCAAATGTTTAAAACAGAAAAATGCAAAACCCAAAATAAAGTTTAGAACATTTGAAATTGAAATTTAGAATTTGTTTAGGATTTAGAAATTAGGATTTAGGATTTGGTTAGAATTTAGAGTTTGCTTTCAGGATTTGTTTAGAATCAGCCTATGGCTGAAGAGTTTTAGAAAACAAAGATAGCTGACAATACGATAATAAACAATAGGAGGAACATATGAGTCTTCATCCAACATTACGAGGATCAAAGGAGTTATCGTCAAAGAAAACCGTCTTAAAAAGAGGAAAACGTATAAAGTGGCTTATGGACAAGAAACAATGGAGCGAAGATAAATCAGTTTTAGGCCTGCCTAAAATTAAAATAGTCAAACTCAAAATAGCAAAGAAAGACAAAAAGGAAGAAAAGAAAGAAGAAGAACAGCAACCGGAAAAGAAAACAAAAAAATAAAAGCGCTGTTGTATAACAATACCCGCGCCTAATCAGGAACTGCCGCGAGATTCAACAGTTCTATAAATACCTATTCTAAAAATGCCTAATTCGATTATTTATACCTGGATAAAGAGAATCGTCCTTATTTTATTGTTTCTATCTACAGCCATAACCCCTGCCTCAGCGGATGAGAAACAAGGCAAAACCTTAAAAGACACCTTCATCCTGGCTGATTCAACTCCTCTGGCAGAAAAACTTTTTGAACTCACTCAAGAAACTATTCTCAAAATAACAGGAGAGAAATATAACTGGTATAAGGTAAAAATACCTAAAAACTTCTCCGGCTTTGTATACGCGGATTACATAGATAAAAATAAATCCATTTCCAAAGCCGGGAATCTAAACATACGATTAGAACCTGATTTGAATTCTACGGTCATAGGAAAAATAGACAAAGGAAACCAAGTCAAAATCCTTTCTCCGCGAAAGGGGAAATGGTACGAAATCCAAGCTTTTCCTTACAGTTACGGGTGGGTAAGCAAAAAAAAGATAAAGATTATACCCTTAGAAAAACCGAAGATTAAGCTTATAAAAAGGGTTAAGCCTCCTTCAAAGAAGAAAATTAAGAAAAAACCTGCTATTCCAGAAATCCCCGCTCCAACAGCAAAAGGAATCCTTTACCGGCCGGGGATATTCTCTCATTATTACCGCCTAAAAAATAATAACGGCTTGATATTTCTTGATATAAATAATATTAGTACAGCTCAATTTCTAAACAAAAAAGTTAATATATGGGGAATATTTACTAATGAAAGAGGGACTTATTTAAAAGTTAACCGGATAGAACTTCAAAAATGATATCTTTAATAATTCTGATAATTCTGCTTCTGTACTCAATCATTCTCCATGAAATAGCCCACGGATATACGGCTTACAAATTGGGCGACCCCACAGCTAAATATTCCGGAAGGCTTACTCTAAACCCAATAGCCCACATAGACCCAGTAGGAACAATCCTTGTCCCTGCTTTACTCATCCTTTCTCATGCGTCCATACTCTTTGGTTGGGCAAAACCTGTGCCGATAAACCCTTACAGCTTTAAAAATCCCCGCAAGGATATGGCCTGGGTAGGATTAGCCGGCCCTGCCTCAAACTTATGTATTGCTTTTATATTAAGCCTGATTATAAAAATACTTCCTCCCTCCTATTTGAGTTATATCTTAACTCAAGTAGCGCTTATAAACATAGTGCTGTCAGTTATCAATCTTATTCCTATCCCTCCTTTAGACGGATCAAGGATCGTAAGCGGGATGCTTCCCAGAGAAATGGCATATCAATACTCAAAAATTGAGCCTTATGGAATTATCCTTGCCTATATATTTATAATAGCTTTCTTCCGCACCCTTATTGAGCCAATCATCGGGATAATTGCTTCTTTATTAAACCTGAACTTCTTATGAAAACAATTGAAGTTAAGACAACTTTCCCTTACAAGATAATAATCGGCAATAAGGCATATTCAAAACTCATACCCGTAATCAAAAAACAGGCCTTGGGCAATTACGGAATAATAATCACCAACCAAACTATACATAAAATATTCGGAAAGGTATTCACAAGAATATTTCCAAAGGATAAGTCTATCAGTTTCAAGACAATATCTCTTCCCGATACGGAAAAGATAAAAAGTTTCACCTTCCTTCTTAAGCTCATAAATAGAATAGGGGCTTTAGATTTCAAAAAACAGCCTTTTATTATCTGCTGGGGCGGAGGAGTGATAGGGGATTTAGGAGGATTTGCAGCTTCAATATATAAGCGGGGCATTCCTTATATTCAAATGCCTACCACTCTTTTAGCCCAGATAGATTCCTCAATCGGAGGGAAAACAGCTTTAGACCTAAAAACAGCTAAGAATCTTATCGGCAGTTTCTTTCAGCCCAAAGCGGTAATAAGCGATACGAATTTCCTAAATACCCTGCCTTTAAGTCAAATGCGGGAAGGCTTAGCAGAAGCAGTAAAATACAGCCTAATAGACGGACATGGCCTGCTGAATTTCATTGAGGAAAACATCTCTGAAATCCTGGAGAAGAAAGAAAAACATCTAACTAATCTCATCCTGCGCTGCGCTGAGATAAAGGCTAAGATTGTAGCAGATGATGAGCGTGAGATAAAAGGAATAAGAACGATATTGAATTTAGGCCATACAGTAGGCCATGGGATAGAAGCGAGTTCCAATTACAGGATATCTCACGGGAAAGCCGTAGGGTTAGGGCTGATTGCGGCCCTTAAGATATCGAATCAAACAGGAATTCTTAAAAACACAAAGCTTACCAAAAGAATCATCAACTTATTGACAAATATAGGCCTGCCTTCAAAAATCAAACTAAACAAAGAAAAAGTCCTTGAAGCTATAAAACGCGATAAAAAATTCATAAAAGGCAAAACCCGCCTGGTTCTAATAAAAGATCCCGCAAGACCTGTTGTACGGAATGATATAAAAATATCTTACATCCTTAAGGGGATTAATGCTGTAACAGCTTGATAATTAACAAGTTGAAAAGAAATGATAACCTTGACTTTATCTCTCAAATATGTTATACTCTTCTTCTGGATAGAATAGTAAACGTTCCCAAAAAAAGATAAAAAAATGGAAGATAAACGTAAGTTTCCCAGGGTGAATATATCTTTTCCTATACGTTGTGAAGGAATTAAATCGAGAAGGACCTTTTATACCGTTTTCAAAGATATCAGCAAGGGAGGGGTAAAACTTATAAGCAATAAGTTCTTGGGCTTAAATAAACAGTTGAAGTTTGAGATAAACTTGATTGATAAATTTATTCAGGGAAAAGGACGGATAGCTTGGTGTAATTCCCAGCCTTATTCCGAACGATATACAGCAGGTATTGAATTTACGGAAATAAACAATAAAAGCGAGAAAGAACTTTCAGCTTTTCTGGCCGGAATAATACCTTCATAAAAAAGGGCAAATATGTCTAAGCGAAGTGAAGCAAAAAGAAAAAACTGCGCTAAATGCAACAAAAGTTTAAAACGCAACCAGTGGTATTACCGTAACGGAAATTACTTCTGCAATTCCGGATGTTTTAAGTCCTATTCTCAAAAGGAAGAAACTGCTTAATGTCCAGAGTTGAACGAAGACAATCTCCCCGCGTAAAGAAAACCGTCCCCATAAAAGTAAAGGTTCCGGGAATAGATTTAGTTACTCAAACTAAAGATATCAGCAGTTTAGGGGCTTTTTGTTCAGTCAAACAAAGTATCCCTTTAATGACAAAATTAAGCATTACCCTGCTTCTTCCCGAGCATAAAAAAGAAAATAACAAAATACCGCATAAAATCGCCTGCCAGGGAGTAATAGTAAGGTCGGAGGAATCACCCAAAGACAATTTGTTTCATATAGCAATATTCTTTACCCAAATCCGGGAAAAAGATAAATCACTGTTAGAAAGTTTTATTGAGCATCATATGAAAAAGGAAAACCTTCCGGGATAAAAGGAAAACACAAGAAAAACATCTTATGCTGAAACTTATTGAACCAAGGAAATGTAAACTTATATTCGGAGCTATTTATTCGTCAGAGAAAACATACAAACGGATAAAAGAATCTCTGATAAAACTATACGGACAGATTGACTTTGAAAGCTCATCTGTCCCTTTTAACTATACCGAATACTATCGTGAAGAAATGGGTTCAGACCTTAAACGAAGGTTTATTTCATTTAAAAAGCTGATAAATCCTGATGCCATTGTTGATATTAAGTTGAAAGCCGTAAAGACAGAGAAACGCACAGCTATTGTCAAAAGAAGGAGAATAAACCTCGACCCGGGATACTTAACAGAAGCTAAACTGGTATTATCCACAACAAAAGATTTCTCTCACCGTATATACTTAGGAAAAAGGATTTTCGCCGAAGTTACTCTAATATATAAAAACAAAACCTTCAAAAACCTTCCCTGGACTTTCCCCGACTACAAAACAAAAACCTACAAAGATATCTTTCTTGAAATCCGCAACCTTTACCGCAGTCAAATCAAAGAAAAAATCTGAATCCGGCATAGAACCAAAAGAAATTTCAAAAAACCAGCCTGATATTATATAACATGGTAGTGCTAAGAATTATATGAAAAAGTATAGGCAGTGGAAAGAAAATCCTAAATCCTAAATTCTAAACCCTAAACAAACTCAAAATGAAGAAAACCCAAAATCCAAAACAAAGAACATTATAAAGATCATTATATTTATTGCCGTTTTGAATTTAAAGCATTTGAGTTTTAGGTTTATTTAGAGTTTTGGATTTTCCGCCTGAGGCAGATCAGCCTTTGGCTAAGGTTATTGTAACTTGCTTGTATCCGCCTGTGCCCGCCTGTGCCCATGAGGATATTAGGGGCTATCTTGGTTATTGGGAATGACTTGGTTATTGGTTATTAAACTTTTGGCAATACGTATAACATAGCATATTATAAGTTTTCTCTTTACAAATCCTTATATTTTTGATATATTTTGGTGTTCTTTAGTGTTTTTGCGTAACCTATAAAATGAAGCTCCACAAACTAAAGCCTGTGGTTCCATATAGCAAAATACCGAGCGGCCGTCTTTCATCCACAGCCTAAAGAATTAGGTTTGCGGCCGCGAACATATAAACATGACAAGGGAGAATATAGTAGGGAAAAGAGGCCGGCCTAAAAAAGCAGTTAAATACACCAAAACCATAAACATCCGCTTAACTCCGGGGCAATGGCTTATAGTGCTGAATTCAGCGGAGGAGGAGCATTTAGAGCCGTCAGTCTTTATAAGAAAGGCTCTCCTGGACAAAATAGAGAAAAAATGAGCTATCTTTTCCTGTATTTTACCGGCTTTATGATCGGCATATCCGGAGCCTTAATACCCGGGACACTAACCTTATTCACAGCCGCTTCTGTATTAAAGAAAAACTGGCGTGTGGGAATCAAAATTATCTCCGGCCACATAATAATAGAAGGCATCCTAATAGGGCTCATACTCCTTGGAATAAGCTCTTTCCTAAATGCCCCTAAGATAATGTCCTTATATTCCTTTATAGGAAGCGCGGCATTGGTATCTATGGGCCTGCTGCTAATCTTTAAATCACGCCGGATGAGCCTAAAACAGATAGGACAACCCCGCCAATTCAGCCAAAATATGGTATTGGGAGGAATTGTTTTCAGCCTGCTAAGCCCGGGTTTTCTAATCTGGTGGGTAACCATAGGAACCGCTACAGTTATAAAATCAGCCTTGACCGGCTTAACCAGTGTAATAATACTAACCCTTGGCCATTGGACAGCTGATCTGTTCTGGTACACCGGGTTATCCTATGCCGTAGAAAAAGGCAAGCCTTATTTGACAGATAAATCTTACCGAAATACGGCCTGTATATCAGGGCTGATTCTGGTATTATTAGGAATTAAATTCTTTTTTGTATAAGAAAATGGAAAGAAAATCTTAAATACCAATTTAGCGCTGAACATCAAATTCCGTCTTAACAACTTTATCGATTTAACAGTTTGATAATATATCAGCCTTTTTTCTGTATTCTGGCATCTATTTTCTGCGCAAAATAAGGAGAAACCCTATGCCGCAAATACCCATAAGAATGTTTCTTCAAAAGGCTCCCAAACAAGCCAATATGTTCATATTAACCATAGAAACACCCATTTTACGCGCCCAAATACGCATACCCAGAAAACAATTGAACAGCCTCAGAGGGTTAATCGAGAAAATCCTCATAGAGAAATGAAGCTCCGCGAAGGGCTCACCCTGAGAAAACAGGGCTTGCGCCTATACCTTAACAATGCTTAAAATGGCTTAACAATAAGCCTTAATCCTTATCATTTCTAAAACACCTTTTTTAGCCCTTTATTAGCAAACAGGGAAATTGGCACATAATAAACATATATACCGGTAAGTATCAGGTATTAATTCACAGGATTGTTCACAATTCAGCAAATCCCTTATACCTATTGCTATTTTTAGAATTACCGCTATTTGTAAAAGTTAACATAAGATATATTATAGTAACATAGATTATTGTAAGAAAACACACTTCCGAGCGGAAAATAATGGCCAATATCCAAATTTGAGCCTCGATGAAATATCGAGACAGGTAGCCAAAGAATGAATTACCCCGCAGCTTGCTGCGGGGTATCAAAGAGTTATTCTTTATAATTCTCTCGCAACAAGCTGCGGGGAATTAAACCATAGATCCTTCGACTCCCTTCGGCCGCTCAGGATCAATTCGACTATAGACTTTTTCTTCGAAAAAGTCTAAGTCTCATTGAATTAAAAAAGCCGGTATAGGCATTTCTGCCTAAACCGGCTTTTTTAATGGTTTGTCTAATTCCTATTAGAACCTGCGGTCAAACCGCCTGGAAGAAGAACCTCCAGGGCCTCCAGGGCCTCCGCTGTTGAAATTATCTCTCCGCGGTTTTCTTTCTTCGGCTTTATTTACCCGTAGATTACGGCCTTTTAAATCCTGGCCGTCCATAGCTGTAATCGCGGCCTGGATAGTATCTTCGCTATCTACTTCCGCAAAACCAAACCCTTTTGACCTTCCGCTGTACTTGTCCTTAATAACCCTTACATCCTGAAGAGTTACTCCCTTATCAGCAAAAGCCTGACGAATGTCATCTTCAGTTGTACTATATTCTAAATTCCCTATGTACAACCTGTACTGACTACCTTCCATACTCTTTCTCCTTTTCTTGCTTTCTTAGAAACTGTTCTAAGAAAATACCCGTAAAAAAGCGGACTCATCTATTTTGTAAAAGGTTCTTAATCTCCCTTAAATCCCGGAAAATTTCTCTTAGAAGCGAAATCATCTCATCCTGGTACTTTTCCTGGCGTTTCTGAACCTGTTTAGCATCCTGCGCCAACTTAGTCACATCCCCTAAATCCTTGAAATTAAACATCCCTTTTTGCCTCTGTTAATGGATTGTAGAACTGGTTGGAACACATTGAAATGCCTCAAACAAAATCCGGAAGGTTGGTGATTAAAAACCTTGTATCTATATCAAAAACACACCTGCAAAACCCCATACCTACTTTTTCCGCCCCTTTTTCTTTTTCTCAGTCAGCCTTCTCTTTTCAGAAGGCTTAGTATAAAACTGCCTTTCGCGGCAATTTTTAATAATGCCCTCCCGTTTACACTGCATCCTGAACTTCTTAAGGGCTTTCTCAAACTCTTCCTGGTTATTTATCTGTACTTCAGCCATTCTTTCTCCTTTTTTCCCTCAGCTTAAGGAAGTAATATAACATAAAAAGCAAAAAAAGTAAAGCTTTTTATATAATTTTTTATTTGGGGATACCGGCTGTATCATTCAACTGGTTTCCCTACAAACTGTTTTATTGAAAAAACAACAGACCTGGCATGTTTATATATCTTTGATGAAAGCCGCTTCGCGGAAGAATAATCACTTATACCTGATAAATCACAGGCTTTTACCTTGAAAACAGAATGATTCGCGTCTTTAGAGAAAGCTGTAAACTCAAAATTGATGCCTTTATTTACAGCGGAAATACTCCTCTTTTCCTTTACAGCCTCGATTATCTTGAACTTCCTGAATTCCTGGATCGCCGCCTGCCAAAGCCTCTCAATGCCTACGTTTATCTCAGCAGAAACTTCCCCTAATTGTTTACCCCTGCCGGCAATACGCTTTGATTTTGACAAAAAAGGCAGGCTGAAACATCCCTCGGAAAATAAGCCCAAAATCAGCAATAAGACAAAAAACCGCTTCATAATTATTTATATTATACTGTTGATTTTTCCCTTTTGCAATAGTATTATATTATCGATATTATATTATCAATAACCGCGGAGGTTGGTCCTCTTTCCTGTTAAAAAGCTGAATTTGAACAATTATGAAAAAAGCAGAACTCAACCGGATAAAAAAAGCATTCCTGCCTAAACAGCCTAAAAGAGAAGTCCTGCCCCTTGAACACAAAAAACGCGTCATTCCAAAAAACATTTTACTCCTCTCCTCTTTCTCAATCATCTTAATTCTAACAGGCGTAAAATTGATAGCGGACAATAAAACTCACAATGGCCAGGTTGTAAATTCCTTTTCAGCTGAAAAAGTTTCTTCAAAAGAAAACCACCCTAAAGAGATAAGCTCTCTAACCCTAATTGAAAAAGATAACATCCCGACAAAACTCTTTCCTCAATTCCCTTTAACTATGTACGGCCCTTCATTAAAATCTCTGTCTGTAGATTTTTCCGGACCCATAAACCTTAACCAAAAATCAATAAGGATATTCACCGCGAACCCCGGGCGTAAAATAGGGATAATCTTAAAAGACTACACCTTTACCTCCAACGCCGGCTATCCTATAACAAAAACTTCGGATAAAGACGGGATACTTACAATAAATGCTAAAGACACAGCCGGATTGGCACAAGGATTAAACATATATAAAATATCCCAGCTGCGGCTCATTTTCTATTTCAACGATAGATCCTCTCCTGTAAAGATTCCAAGAATAGACATAGTAAATAACAAGACATAGAATTTGAGGCGCTGTCAAAAGTTTTATGAAAAAATGCAAGCAGATGATTGAATATGAAAGGGTATGCTTTTAGTGGTAAAAAAATCCTAAGCACTAAATCCTAAATCCTAAATACTAAACAATATCAAATGACCAAAACAGAAAGATGCAGAGCCCAAAATAAAGTTTAGAACATTTGAAATTTGAATCAATGAGACTTAGACTTTTTCGAAGAAAAAGTCTATAGCCGAATTGA
>CAZSRG010000053.1:0-9383 GCA_964609315.1 uncultured Planctomycetia bacterium | reverse complement strand
TCAATTCGGCTATAGACTTTTTCTTCGAAAAAGTCTAAGTCTCATTGATTAAAGTTGCAAACTATTTTTTAATAACCAATCACCAAGATACAAGATATTCACCCCGTTAGATAATTCCTGTTGTTACATCTAACGAGGCAAACAAATTCCAATCACCAATAATTAATCATCAAACAATCCAATTATTTTGATCCTTATTATATTTTTTGGTAATTTTCTGCCAGAAGCAGGTCAGCCTTTGGCTGAAGTTATTGTTTCCTGCCTCTTGGTTATTTTACTCCCTCCCCCTAATTACTCCTAAAATACCTTCTAAAATCAGTGTTTTCCTAAAACCTGAAATGAGCAAAGGCCTTGTTGGCCTCGGCCATTCTATGAGTATCGTCCCTTTTTTTAATAAGGGCTCCTTCTCCTTTATAAGCGCCGGTTAACTCATCAGCAAGCTTTAAGGACATCGGTTTCCCTTTTTTCCCCCGGGAATAATCACGAATCCAGTGCATAGCGATTGAATATCCCTTATCTTTATCCACTTCAACCGGCACCTGGTAAGTTGCTCCTCCAATCCTTCTGGGCTTAACTATAACTCTGGGCCGGGCATTATCCAAAGCCCTGTAAAATATTTTTAAAGGGTCGTCTTTCAGTTCCTTTTGAAGGATATCCAAAGCATCATATATTATCTTGGAAGACTTTGATTTCTTCCCGCTAAACATGATAATATTTATAAATTTGCCCAATATTAACGAATTAAAAACCGGGTCTGATTCAATTTTCCTTTTAACCGCTCTTCTTCTCCTCATTTCTTTTCTCCCTTATTCTTCTTTTCTCCCTTATTCTTTTAATAATTTTATTAGAGAATACGTTTTGTTTTCTTAAATTCTAAATCCTGATTTCAAATGTTCTAAACTTTATTTTGGATTTTGTGTTTTCTCCATTTTGAGTTTATTTACCCCGTTAGAGAATTCTGTCTAACATAGCTTCTCTCTAACGGGGGTTAGAATTTGGTATTTAGTGCTTCGAGTTTTATCCTTTTACTTCGGTCTTTTTGCTCCGTATTTTGACCGGGAACGTTTTCTATTCGCGACTCCCTGGGTATCTAATGTCCCTCTGACAATATGATACCTGACTCCGGGCAGGTCTTTAACCCTGCCTCCTCTTACCAAAACAATGGAATGTTCCTGCAGATTATGCCCTTCTCCGGGAATATAAGAACTAACTTCAAACCCGCTGGTTAACCTGACTCTGGCAACTTTACGCAAAGCAGAGTTAGGCTTTTTAGGAGTCATTGTCCTTACCTGCATACAGACCCCTCTTTTTTGAGGGCATCCTTTTAATGCCGGGGATTTAGTTTTCTTATGCTTAGGGCTCCTATAATTTTTTAACAACTGGGTAATTGTAGGCATATTATTTTCCTTCCTCTACCTTAACCGGTTCTTTTTCTTGTCCTTTTAACTTCTTTATATGGATATTTCTATGTGCCGAAAACCCTGTGCCTGCGGGAATAAGATGCCCTACAATAACATTCTCCTTTAAACCCAAGAGGTCATCAGTTTTACCTGAAGCGGCAGCCTCAGCTAAAATTCTGGTTGTTTCCTGAAAACTCGCGGCAGAAATAAAGCTCTTTGTATTTAATGAGGCTTTGGTAATACCTAAAAGGAAAGGAGAAGCAGAAGCAGGTTTTCCCCCTTTTTTAACAACCCGCTCATTTTCTCTCTGAAAATCCCATTTATCAACTGCCTGTAAAGGAAGAAAATCGCTGTCTCCGGAGTCGGTAATCCTTACTTTCTTAAGCATCTCCCTGATTATAAGTTCAATATGTTTATCATTTATATGCACACCCTGAAGACGGTATACTTCCTGAACTTCATTTACCAAATATTCCTGCAGAACTTTATCCCCGCATACCCGGAGTATGTCCTGAAGGACAATCGGCCCGTCAGTCAACTGCTGTCCGGCAGTAACCCTGTCTCCGCGGTAAACAATAGGATGTTTTCCCGAAGGGATTGTATATTCCCTTTCCATCCCTGTCGGAGAACGGACAATAATATTGCGTTCGCCTCCTTTACCCTGGACAAATTCCGCAAACCCTTCGATTTCGCTGACAATAGCCGGGTTCTTAGGCCTCCTTGCCTCAAACAATTCAGCAACCCGCGGCAATCCTCCGGTAATATCTTTAGTTTTAACAATCAGCCTGGGTATTTTGGCAATGACATCTCCAGCTGAGACCCCGGAAGAATCTTCAGCCATTATATGAGCTCCGCTGGGAATAGGATAAATACCTAAAACTTCATCCTTATCGGAAACTATAACCATCTGAGGATGATAATCACCCTTAAACTCTATCACAACCCGTTCTTTACGGTTAGTGCTTAAGTTCAATTCTTCCTGCACAGTTATTCCGTCAATCATATCTTCATAACGCACTTTACCTTTAACTTCACTCAAAATAGGAACAGAATAAGGGTCCCAGCGGACAAAGATTTCCCCCTTCTCGATCCGGTCATTTTCAGCATAAAGGATAAATGCCCCTTGAGGAACAGGCCCTTTCTGCATCTCTCTTCCCATTTCATCAGAAACAGCTACCATACCATTACGGTTTAAAACAACAAAATGGTCTTTCTTTTTGGCCGTCTTCAGGTTGTGGTATTTAATCGTGCCTTTCCCCCTTGCTTTCATATAGGATAAAGCAGCTACTCTGGAAGCAGTCCCTCCTATATGAAAAGTACGCATAGTCAACTGAGTCCCCGGCTCTCCTATTGACTGGGCAGCAATAATACCTACTGCTTCGCCTAAATCAACCAGCCTTCCGGAAGCAAGGTTCCTTCCGTAACATTTACGGCAGATTCCCCGTTCCGACTCGCAGGTAAGAGGGCTTCTAATCCTTATCTTCTCAATACCTAACTCTTCTATGCGGTCAGCTATCTTTTCGGTAATCATTTCACCGGCAGCAACAACTATTTCATCAGTAACAACATCTGCTATATTATCAAGGACAACCCTGCCGACAATCCTGTCTTTTAAAGAAACAACCACTTCATCCCCTTCAACAATCGCCGATAAAGTTATCCCGTTAACAGTCCCGCAGTCATCTTCAACAACAATCACTTCCTGGGCCACGTCAATCAGCCTCCGGGTTAGATACCCCGCGTCAGCTGTCTTTAAGGCTGTATCAGCTAAGCCTTTCCTTGCCCCGTGAGTAGAGATAAAATATTCCAAGACTGACAGCCCTTCACGGAAGTTAGAAACAATAGGAGTTTCAATGATTTCACCTGAAGGCTTCGCCATAAGGCCGCGCATCCCGGCAAGCTGGCGGATTTGAAGCTTTGATCCGCGGGCACCTGAATCAGCCATCATATAGACTGGGTTAAAATCTTCCATGTTTTTGAATATGTGGTCCGAGACTTTATCGGTGGTCCTGGTCCAAATATCAACGATCTTATTGTGGCGCTCCCTGCCGGTGATAATCCCGTTATTGTACTGGCTGTCAACTTTTTCCACTTCTTTCAAAGCATTAGACAGGCATTCCTGCTTCTCATCCGGTATTATTAAATCATTAACAGAAATGCTTATCCCTCCTCTTGTCGCGTACTCAAACCCTAAATCCTTTAAGTCATCTAACAGTTTTATTGCCGCATTATGGCCGAACCTCTTATGGACATCTTTAACAATACTGACAACTCTTTTCTTGCTTAATAAGTCATTGACAAAACCATACCCTTCAGGCAGGACTTCGTTGAATACAACCCTGCCCGGGGTTGTCTCTATAATTTCTTTCTTTCCTAAAGATTCTATCCTGACTTTAATCTTTGCCTGCAAGTCTATTTCTTCACCCTGTAAAGCGGTAATAACAGACTGCCGATTGGGAAAAGTAATCCCCCCGCCTTGAGCTTTGGTTTTAATTAGAGTCAGGTAACGCAACCCTAAAATAATGTCCTGAGTAGGCGCCACAATCGGCCTTCCGTCAGCGGGAGAAAAAATATTGTTCGCGGAAAGCATTAACACCTTAACTTCCGCCTGAGCTTCTAAAGAAAGCGGTACATGTATAGCCATCTGGTCTCCGTCAAAATCAGCGTTAAAAGGCGGGCATACTAAAGGATGCAGATGTATCGCTTTTCCTTCAACCAATTTAGGATAAAAGGCCTGTATAGAAAGGCGGTGTAAAGTAGGGGCCCGGTTAAGCATAACCGGATGGTCTTTAATAACATCCTCTAAAATATCCCATACTTCTACCCTTGCGCGCTCAACCATTCTCCGGGCGCCTTTTACAGTATGGACAAACCCTTTCTCTCTGAGCTTCTTAATGATAAACGGCTCAAACAATTCCAAAGCCATCTGTTTAGGTATGCCGCATTCATGAATTTTTAAATGCGGGCCTACCACTATAACACTGCGGCCG
Organism: uncultured Planctomycetia bacterium; assembly: GCA_964609315.1. GTDB lineage: Bacteria > Omnitrophota > Gorgyraeia > Duberdicusellales > Duberdicusellaceae > CAZSRG01. The sequence goes on along the minus strand of CAZSRG010000053.1, from coordinate 4,993 downwards.
GAATAATCGACTCTTTTGCCTAAAAGATTCTGGCGAAACCTTCCCTGTTTGCCTTTAAGCATATCCGACAAGCTTTTCAAAGGCCGGCTGTTAGGCCCTAAAATCGGCCTGCCGTGGCGCCCGTTTTCAAACAAGGCATCGACCGCTTCCTGAAGCATCCTTTTTTCGTTGCGCACGATAATTTCCGGAGCGCCAAGCCTCATCAATTTTTTCAGGCGGTTGTTGCGGTTAATAACCCGCCGGTAAAGGTCATTCAAATCCGACGAGGCAAACCTGCCTCCGTCTAAAGGAACCAACGGCCTCAAATCCGGAGGAATAACCGGAATGATATCCAATATCATCCATTCCGGCTTATTGCCGGATTTACGCAAATCTTCAACAATTTTAAGCCGCTTTAAAACACGTTTAGTTGAAGTCTGGTTTTTATAGTTTGCCAGCTCTTTTTTCAGCTGGCGGAACATTTTATTCAAGTCAACTTCTTTAAGAAAATAGAGAACAGCTTCAGCTCCGGTAGAAACTTTAAATCCGTCTTTATATTCTTTTTTGAGTTTGGAAAGCTCATCTTCAGTTAAAAGCTGTTTTTTCTTCAGAGGGGTATCTCCGGGCTCAATAACCAAATGCTGTTCGTAATAAATCACTTTTTCTAAATCCCGGAGGTTCATATCAAGCAATGCCGCTAAGCGTGAAGGCATAACTTTGAAAAACCATATATGGGTCACAGGACAAGCTAAGGATATGTGCCCCATACGGCTGCGTCTCACTGAAGAATGAGTTACTTCTACCCCGCAGCGGTCGCATTTCATTCCTTTAAACTTAATACCCTTTAATTTCCCGCAGTTGCATTCCCAGTCTTTTACCGGGCCGAAAATCCTTTCACAAAACAGTCCGTCTTTTTCAGGTTTGAGAGTGCGGTAATTTAAGGTCTCCGCTTTCTTGACTTCTCCGGATGACCATGAACGTATAACCTGCGAAGAAGCTATTCTCAAAGTTATTTTATCAAACCCTGTCAGTTTGTCTTCCATTCTATTCTCCCTTTTCATTCTTTACATTCAAACATAACCCCTGGAGCTCTTTTACTAAGACATTGAAAGATTCAGGAGTAGACGGAGAAAGCTTATGTTCCCCTTTAACAATAGCCTCGTAAATCCTCGTCCTGCCCTGGACATCATCGCTCTTGACTGTCAGCATTTCCTGAAGGGTAAAACTTGCCCCATAGGCTTCTAACGCCCAGACTTCCATTTCTCCAAAACGCTGTCCGCCGAACTGGGCCTTGCCGCCTAAAGGCTGCTGGGTAATCAAGGAATAAGGCCCTATTGCCCGGGCATGTATTTTGTCCTCAACCATATGAACGAGTTTCATAACATACATATATCCTACTGTTATTTTTTGCCCAAATTTTTCTCCGGTATGCCCGTCATAAACATCCACTTTACCTTCTTCAGGCAAATTGGCCTTTGCCAATAACTCCCGGATATCGGATTCTTTTGCCCCGTCAAAAACCGGCGTTTCAATCCTCAGCCCCAAAGCTTTAGCCGCCCAGCCCAAATGAGTTTCTAAAACCTGGCCTACATTCATCCGGGAAGGCACTCCTAAAGGATTAAGAACCACATCTATAGGCGTTCCGTCACTAAGATAAGGCATATCCTCCTCCGGAAGGATTTTGGCAATAACTCCTTTATTTCCATGCCTTCCGGCCAGCTTGTCTCCGGCAGATATTTTCCGTTTCATAGCTACATAAACTACAATGCGTTTTAAAACTCCGGAGGGGAGTTCGTCCCCTCTTTTTATTTTAGAAATCCCCATTTCTTTTTCCTGAAGAAGCTCTTTTATCCTCTCTTCATAAATTAAGGAAACCTCTTTTGCCTCTTCATAATCGTCTAAATTTATTCTCTTTGCCTTATCCTTAGATATATTCAGGACTTCAGAAATCCGCCTGATACGTTCTTCTTCAATAACATCCAATTCTTCGGTGTAATATTCTTCAATTTCCCTTAAACGTTTTATTTCCTCTGTCCGTTCTTTCTTAGATTTACGGCCCCTGTCTTTGCGCTGAAAGACTTCAACATTAATAACCACTCCTTCTACTCCCGGATGCACTCGTAAAGAACTATCCCTTACATCCGCCGCTTTCTCTCCAAAAATAGCGCGAAGAAGCCTGTCTTCAGGAGTAAGCTCTTTTTCGGTCTTAGGAGTAACTTTACCTACCAATATATCATCAGCTATTACTCTTGCCCCTATACGAACAATACCATGCTCATCAAGGTTTCTTAAAGCCTCCTCGCTAACATTAGGGATGTCACGGGTTATTTCTTCATTTCCCAAGCGGGTTTCTCTCGCTTCTGATTCAAACCTTTCCACATGAACCGAGGTCAAAGCATCATCCTTAACCAGCCTCCGGCTCAGCAATATCGCGTCTTCAAAGTTATACCCCCGCCAAGGCAGAAACGCGGTTAAAAGATTCCTCCCCAAAGCCAAAATGCCGTTTCGAGTTGCCGGGCCGTCAGCAATAACCTGTCCTTTACGCACTTTTTGGTTTACTTTTACCAAGGGACGCTGATTAACAGAAGTATCCGCGTTTGAACGCTGGAATTTTCTTAGATTATATATAAGCTTACCTATACGTATATGGGAAGAATCCACAGCTTTTACAATACCTTCTTCTTTAGCAATAACAGCAGCACCGGTATCCCTCGCGACTTTTCCCTCCATGCCTGTTCCTACAATAGGTGCTTCGGGAAAAAGAAGAGGAACTCCCTGCCTTTGCATATTTGACCCCATCAATGCCCTGTTCGCATCATCATGTTCTAAGAAAGGGATTAAAGAAGCTGATATTGAAACAACCTGTTTAGGAGAAATATCTATATATTCAACCTCTTTAGACGGCACTTTGGGAAATTTTCCTCTTACCCTGGCAAATATCAAATCATCTTTTATTTGGGAATTGACAATATTAGGAGTAGCTTGCGCTATAACTGTATTTTCTTCAACATCCGCGGTTAAATAATCTATTTCTCCGGTAAGTTTTCCCTTCACCACTTTTTTATAAGGAGTAACAATGAACCCCAGGGGGTTTATTGAAGCATAGCCGGTTAAAGAACTTATTAACCCGATATTCTGGCCTTCAGGCGTTTCAATAGGGCAAATCCTTCCATAATGGGAAGGGTGGACATCACGGACTTCAAACCCCGCGCGTTCCCGGGACAAACCGCCGGGGCCTAAAGCAGAAAGCCTGCGTTTATGGGTAATTTCAGCTAAAGGATTAACCTGGTCCATAAACTGGCAGAGAGAAGAACGGGCAAAGAAATCATGGACCTGAGAAGAAAAAGCCCTGGCATTGATCAAATGCTGGACAGAAACCTCTTTCATTCCCGGCAATAAAGCGAATCTTTCAAGAACTATCCGCTCAACCCTCAAAAGCCCTATCCGGACTTCATGCTGAACAAGCTCGCCGACAAGTTTAACCCTGCGGTTGCTCAAATGGTCAATATCATCGGTAGAAGCTTCACCTTTCTTTACGCGTATTAGGTATTTAACTATATTAATTATTGTATCTTTATCCAGGATGCGCTTATGCAGAGGTAAATCCATTCCTAACTTGCGGTTAATTACAAACCGCCCGACTCTGGCTAAATCATAACACCGGTTATCTAAAAACATTCGTTTGAAGACCTCTTTAGCGGCATCTAAAGTTACAGGTTCCGTAGGCCTGAGTTTCTTATAGAACTCAATAAAGGATTCGTCCTGATTGGCAGTATGGTCTTTTTTAAAAGTGTTTACTATCTCCGGGTACCTTCGATCAGAAAACTCGTCCAATATATCTTCATTGGTTGAAAGGCCGAACATACGCAGCATATATGTGGCAGGAAATGTCCGCCTGCGGTCAACAATAGCGCTTAAGGTTTCATTGATATCATAACGGAATTCCAGCCATGAACCGCGGTAGGGAATAATCCTGGCAAAATAAATCTTCTTGCCTGTAGGATGGAGATCTTCTTCAAAATAAACTCCCGGGGACCTTTGAAGCTGGCTTACAATCACTCTTTCGTCTCCATTAATGATAAAGGAGGCGTATGGAGTTATCAAGGGAATATCCCCAAAATATATTTCCTGTTCACGGACTTCATCTTCGCCTACAAGACGAAGCCTAAGCCTCAAAGGAGAGGCATAGGTTAAAGACCTGCGCCGGCATTCCTCAATTGTATACTTAGGCCGGCCTAAAGAATAGGAAACGAATTCCAACTTCCATTTACCGTCCGAACTTTCCATAGGAAACACTTCTTTAAATGTTTCCTGCATGCCTTTATTCCTCCTTTTCTCAGGATGTACACTTCGCTGAAGAAAGTCCCGGTAAGATTTTATCTGGTGATCTAAGAGATTAGGAACAGCATAAGATTCTTCTATTCTGGAAAATGAAAACTTACGCATACTAATTTTCCTTTCATCAAATTATCCCGGTTCCGGCTGCCGGAAAACAACAGAAAAAACAAGGATGTCTTTTTATTACTGGATCTCTACTTTTGCTCCCTGAGCTTCAAGCTTCTTCTTCATTTCTTCAGCTTCATCTTTAGAAACGTTTTCCTTTATCGGCTTCGGCGCTGATTCAACAAGGTCCTTTGCTTCTTTAAGGCCAAGCTCAGTAACTGCTCTGACTTCTTTAATGACCTGAATCTTGTTCGCCCCGAATTCTTTAAGTACTACGGTAAAAGATGTCTTTTCCTCTTCTTCCTCATCCGGCTTTGTTCCCACGGCCGGGCCCGCCGCGGCCGCGGCCGGAGCCTGAGCTTTAACCCCAAACTTTTCCTCTAATGCTTTAACCAGCTCCGACAACTCCAATACACTCATTCCTTCAATATTTTTGATCATTTCATCAATATCAGCCATTATTCCTCCTTTTCTTACTCTTCCATTGTCAAAAGTTTAATAACCAATAACCAAAAAATACCCTCATACCCTCACGGGCACAGGCGGGCACAGGCAATATACAAATAAATTC
>CAZSRG010000052.1:0-9458 GCA_964609315.1 uncultured Planctomycetia bacterium | reverse complement strand
TCCTTTTTTGGAAAAGTTTTTGATACCTCGTAGCTTGCTGCGAGGTAGTTCATTGAGGAAAATTAAAGAAAGCGCTTGATTAATATGATCAAGTGAAGGCATAAATTAGCATAAATACCGGCTATCAAATCATCCCCCACTATTCCTAAAGACCCTTTCCTTTTCTCAGCGATGTTTGCCGGATAAATTTTAAATATATCAAACATCCGAAAGAGAATAAATCCCATGATTATAAAAATGGGCTGGGCGGGAATAAATAAATAGGCTGTTAATTGGCCTGCTGTTTCGTCTATTACTATCTGTTTAGGGTCATTTTTCTTAAATATTCGTTCAGCTTTCCCGCTTACTAAGAATGCTGTCAGAATAGAGACCGCGGTTACTATTAATACTGTCAGATTGCTTCTTATGGCTGTAAATAATCCAACAGCTACAAGGGAACCGAATGTCCCGGGCATGATAGGGATGAATCCCGTTCCGAATACAGTAGCAAGGGATAAGGTTATAAGCTTTTTATAAGTTTCCGGTTTTTCCATAGGTACATTATTCCCGAAACGACTGTTATTACCGCTACCCAGGCTAAAGTAACAAAGATTGTTACGCTTCTGAATTCTTTAAACCATGCCCAGCCGGAGAGGCCTAAAGTGGCCTTTTCAATAATCAGCAGGGTGAGAATCAGGATGATAGCCGCTATTTGAGTGACGGTTTTATGTTTCCCGAAATACTGCGCTTCAAGGACTTTATTTTGGCGTAAAGCGAATATCCGTAAGCCGGTAATCAGGAACTCTCTGAGTATTATAAGTATAACCAGCCAGGAATTTACTAACCCTTTTTCTACCAGGGAGAGAAATACTCCGATAGTAAGTATTTTGTCAGCTATGGGGTCAATTATCCGGCCTAAATCGGATTCGGTGTTTCTTTTTCGGGCAAAGTATCCGTCTAAAAAATCTGTAAATGCGGCTAAGGAAAATACCGCCAGCGCTCCGTATAAAGAGGGGAGAGTGAATTGGCGGATAAGCCCTATACAGATAAAAGCCAGTAATATTCTCAAAACGGTAAGTTTATTAGCTATATTCATAATTTAAGGGGTCAGGCTTACACATTGACATTTTGGGTTAAATCAGAAAATAGATGATAAAAAATAAAAGAGAGATTATCTTTTTATACCTGTAAAGGGCCTTTCTTTTATGGAAGTTTGCCGGCTAAGTCGTATTCGTAAGCATCAGTAATTCTTATCTTGTAAAAAGACCCTGTTCTAAGCTTTGAGAGTATAATTATTTCTCCGTCAATATCATAGGCCTGAAAGTATGCCCTGCCGAAGGAATAATTATTTTCTCTTCTGTCTATAATAACATCAAAATCTTTGCCTACAAGTTTTTTATTGAGTTCAGAAGATACCTCCTGCTGTACTGTCATTAATTTGTGAAACCTCTGTTTCTTTACCTTCTCCGGCACCTGGCGTAATGAATAAGCTCTTGTCTCTTCTTCTCTGGAATAGATGAATGCCCCTAAATTCCTGAATTTATATTCCTTTACAAAATCAAGAAGTTCCTCGAATTCTTCTTTTCTTTCTGTGGGGAATCCCGTTATTAAGGTTGTCCGTATTGCTATGCCCGGGATATATTCACGCAGGATTTTTATCTTATCTTCTATTTCTCTACGGGATATTTTTCTCCCCATTAGTTTCAGAATACGGCTGTTGATATGCTGGATAGGCATATCAATGTACTTGCATATTTTGGGCTCTTTAGCCATCAGTTTTATAAGTTCTTTGGATACATACTTGGGATGGGTATAAAGAAGCCGTATCCAGCGGATGTTCTTTGCTTTCTTAACTATCTGTTTAAGCAGATAGGTTAAATTTCTGTTTCTATAGCGGTCTTTTCCCCAGGAAGTTATATCCTGGGCGGTAATGTTTATCTCTTTTACTTTATTCCGGTTAAGGAATTCTACTTCATCAAGGATATTTTTAACCGGAGCACTTTTAAGCTTTCCGCGGATAAGAGGTATAGCGCAGTATGAGCAGGCATTTGAACACCCTTCGGCGATTTTGATATAAGCCGAATGCTTTGGGTTAGGAATTATTCTCTCGGGAGAGATGTCTTCTATCGTACCTAAAAACGCGTCAACCCCTTTTAAATATTCAGGCAGGTGTTTTATGTAGCGGGAGATAAGGCATCCGGCGGCAATTACTTTTGATATTTTACCTTTCTTCTTAAGCGATAGGGCGTGTTGGATTACATCTATAGATTCTTTCTTAGCTGTTTCAATAAAACCGCAGGTGTTAATTATTAAAACATCCGCTTTTTCAGGTGTGGTTACTCTTACCCCTCTGTTTTTAAGCCGGTACATGAATTTGTCCGAGTCCACGCTGTTCCGGGGGCAGCCTAAAGTAATAATTCCTGCTTTCATTTTCCTACTTTAAAACCTTCAGGGGTTATTCTATAGGTGGCGGGTTTTCTTTGGCGGGAGGTAGGGATAATCTTTCCATTAATTTCCAGAATGACTGATTTGGGACTGTTTATCTTTATGTCTAAGCTTTTCAAAGCCTGCCATGATTCTTTCCTTCCCGGGATTAAGATGTTTTGAAAAATCAGGCTGTTGTCGGCTTTAACCTGTATGAATACCTTTTCTTTAGTCAGGACACTAACGATAATCTCTTGATTTGTCTCTTGATTTGCTTCTTTTTTAGGCTGGACAATTTTCTTTTCTTCCTGTCTATCCTGTTCTGTTGGCAGAGGAGTTTTATTCCTGATATGCTTTTTCTTAGGTATAAAGAACAACAGCAGTACAGCCGCGGCGCATAGAACAATAACTGTTTTTCTCCTGTTTATCTTAACTCTTGAGAAAATATTCTTTAAATCCGGGGATAACTTGAATTCCGGAAGAAGCTTTATATCTGTCCGGATTTTAGGTTTATCTATTCGGGGGGCGGCCTTTTTTTGAGAAGCTTTCTTATGACCGGTTGAAAAGATTTGGTTTATTTCTTCTGCCAGCTCGTCTTTTTTAAGAAAGGACGCGTATATTTTCAGGAATCCTTTTAGGTAAAAGGTTCCTATGCTCTCAAGTTTTTCTCCGGCTTCAATTTTCCGGATTACCGAGGGAGGTATTTTTGTGTATAAAGCGGCTTTCTTAAGAGGTATACCTTTTCTTTCGCGGGCTTCCTTTAGCAAGAGGCAGATTTCTTTTAATTCCATCTTCTTTTCAGTTTACTTTAAATTTTGTAGGCCGCAATGATAAGAAACTTAAAGTTATCAAATTCTAATAGCAGGATACAATAACCAAGATACAAGGTACAAATAAATTCTCCGCCAAAGGCGGGTCCGCCTAAATTGAAGATTTATTTTTAGGTGGCGGACAATATTCAATTACCAATATCCGAACATAATAAAATATATCGTTTGCAATACCTGCTTATTCTGCTATTTGGTTATTTTCCACCAGAGGCGGACTCGCCTTTGGCGAGGCATTTGATTATTGGTTATTATCAGCCTTTGGCTGAGGTAATTGTATTCTAATAATTGATTTTTTATTTCAAACATCTTTATTATTCTGTGATAAATATTCTTCTCTGTCCACGAGTATTTCTCTCGCTTTACTGCCCTGGAAGGGGCCGATAACCCCCCGCTGTTCCATCAAATCCAAAAGGCGCGCTGCCCGGGTATACCCCACCCTCATCCTTCTTTGGAGAAGTGAGGCTGATGCCTGGTTTGTTTCCAAGATTACTTTTATAGCATCGTCAATGAGTTCGTCCTGTTCTAAGGTTATGTTCGGCCTTTTCTGCAGTTCAAGGATTTGTTTGTTGTATTCCGGCCGGCCGTATTTTTTTACCGAATTTACAATGGTTTCAATATCTTCTTCCGTAAGAAAACAACTCTGCGCCCGAATAGGTTTTGATAACCCCGGCTTTATAAACAGAAGGTCTCCTTTGCCTAAAAGTTTCTCCGCGCCCATAAAGTCCATAACTGTCCGGGAATCCACTTTTGAGGCGACTTTAAATGATATCCTTGCAGGGAAATTGGCCTTTATTACTCCGGTAATAACATCGACTGAAGGCCTTTGGGTAGCCATTATTAAATGTATGCCTACTGCTCTTGAGAGCTGGGCCAGCCTCAATATGGATGTTTCAACTTCATCGCGGGCGGTAATCATTAAGTCGGCTAATTCGTCTATAACGATTACTATAAAAGGCATTCTTTCATTTCTATTCTTTCTGCTGTTATAGAGGTCAATGTTGCGTGTTCCCTCTTCAGCGAGCAGGCTGTATCTTTTATCCATTTCTTCTGTCGCCCAGGCGAGGATGCCTTTAGCTTTTTTTGTTTCGGATACAACCGGAGCTAATAAATGGGGGATATCTGTGAAATGGACTAACTCTACCATTTTAGGGTCAATAAGCAGAAATTTTACTTCCCAGGGTTTTGCTTTAAACAGCAGAGCCGATATCATGGAATTTACGCATACGGTTTTTCCTGACCCGGTTGTCCCTGCAATAAGGAGGTGGGGCATATCTTTTAAGTTGGCAATGAGGGGGTTTCCACCGACATCTTTGCCTATGGCTAAAGTGAGTTTTGATTTGCTGTTTAGGAATTCTTTGGTTTCTATTACTTCTCTCAGGTATACAATATGTTTTATCGCATTGGGAACTTCTATTCCTACCGTGCCTTTTCCGGGAAGAGGGGCGACTATTCTTACCTGGCTGGATTTCAGCGATAAGGCAATATCGTCAGATAGAGAGGCTATCCGGGTGATTTTTATTCCCGGCGCGGGTTCAAGTTCGTAGCGGGTAACAACCGGGCCTTGTTCGACGTTTACAACTCTGGCTTCAATACCGAAATCCGCGAGGGTTTCTTCTAAATTCTTCGCGGTAAGCTCAATGGTTTCTTTCGCCTTTTTATCATCAAGGGGGGGGGGTTCTTTAATCAACGAGAAATCAGGCAGGGTATATTTCCCTTCCTGGGTGGGGGGGGAAGATTTATCTTCTTCTTGAGTCCTGATTCTTTCTTCCGGCTGAGGCTTTTTTGTGTTTTCCGGTTTTCTGAAAGATGCCTTAGCAGGAATATTCTGTTTTATATGGAACCTTACTTTCTTCTTTTCCGGCTTGATTTCCTTGATAGCCCGGTATATTTTTCTTTTGTCCTTAAGGTTATTTATGTACGCCGACAGGAAGTTTTTAACCCGGGAAAACATATCAAATATTAATTCGCTCTCTAAAGGAAGTATACCGATAAAAAAAAGTACAGTCCCTATTATAAAAGAGCCGGTAACTCCCAAATATTTTATTGAGAACGAAGAAATAGTAAATCCTAATAATCCGCCTCTTTCAAACCTCTGGCTGACAGTTCCGTTTATAGATAAGAGGAGGGAAAAAGAAACGATAGTTAAAACAACCGCTGTTAATTCTATCCAGGGGTTTTCGATTATTCCTTTGTCTTTTCTTAAATTTAGTTTCTTGAGCCCGAAAAGGATTAGAATAACCGAGGCTAAATAAGCGGAATATCCAAGAATAAAGAAAAATATACCGGCTAAATATGCTCCGAATATCCCGGCAAGATTTGAAGGAGGATGAGAAGGAGAAGAAGTGAGAAGGGGGAAGTCGTTTTTAGAGAAAGAGAGAAGGCTGATAATTAAGATTGCTGAACTGGTGAAGAAAAGCAGACTTTTTATCCATTTAGTTACCGCTGTTTTCATCAGCCTGTTTTTTGCTTAGTTTTATTTTTCCCTGGTCATCTATACCGATTACTTTCACTTTAACGATATCTCCTTCTTTGAGATAATCTGATACATCTTTTACAAATCCTGAGGCTAATTCAGATATATGCAGGAGGCCTGATTTTCCCGGCAGGATTTCGCAAAAAGCTCCGAAGCTGGTTATTTTTTCTACCGTAGCATTGTAAACCTCGCCTACTTCCGGGTCTTTGATTATTTCTTCAACCATTTTTATTCCCTTGTTAAGAGCTTCTTCATCTGATGCGGCAATAGTCGCCCGTCCTTTTTCATCGTCAATATCTATGGTTACTCCGGTTTGGCTTATAATACTGCGGATAGTCCTTCCTCCCGGGCCGATCACTTCGCCTATTTTTTCTCTGGGAATGGGTACGTACCTGATCTTGGGAGCAAACCTGGATACTTTTTCTCTGGGTTTCTCTAATGCCTGGAGCATCTTTCCTAAGATAACCTGCCTTGTTTCTTTGGCTAAAGTAAGGGATTCTTCAAGGATGCCGTAATTTATGCCGTTTATTTTTAAATCAAGCTGTATAGCGGTTATGCCGTTTTTTGTCCCGGCTATCTTAAAATCCATATCTCCGTAATGGTCTTCTATGCCGGCGATATCAGCTAATACAAGGTGAGAATCTCCTTCGGTTATCAGCCCTAAGGCTGCTCCGGCTGTGGGTTCTTTGATAGGGACTCCGGCATCCATCAAGGAAAGAGATGCCGCGCATACTGAAGCCATTGAAGACGAACCGTTAGATTCTAATATTTCTGAAACAACCCGTATCGTATAAGGAAATTCTTCTTTAGAAGGGACATTTATTTCTAAAGCTTTCTCCGCTAAAGATCCGTGGCCTATTTCTCTGCGGGAAGAGCCGCGTAGAGGAGATACTTCTCCTACTGAGAAGGGGGGAAAATTGTAGTGGAGTGTGAAATGTTTAAAATACTGGCCTTCTAAAGATTCAATTCTTTGTTCATCAATGGTTGTTCCTAAAGTCGTTACTGCCAAAGCCTGAGTTTGCCCGCGGGTAAACAAAGCAGAGCCGTGTGTTTGGGGAAGGAAATTAACCTCGCAGGATATAGGCCGGATATCTTTTGGAGACCTCCTGTCAAACCTTATTTTGTTTTTCAGGATATAACTGCGCATGAATTCCTTTTCTTCTTCCTCAAAAGCGTCTTTTATCTCTTCGCGGGTTATCTTTTCGGTTTCTAATTCTTCATACACTTTTTTTAGGAAATCGTCTTTTATCTTTTCTCTTTCGGCCTTTTCGGTATGTTCGGATATTTCTTTGAGTATATCCTTCGCTTTATCTTTCATTTTTTCAGAAAGTCCTTCGCTTATTATTTTAAGGGGAACTTTAGCCTTAACCTTTCCGCAGATTCCTTTAAGTTTTTCAATAGTTTCAATAATCTTTTTGATTTCTCTGTGGGCTGATTTTACAGCTTCTAAAACGATTTTTTCGTCTTCTTCCTTTGCTTGTCCTTCGATCATAAGTATTTTTTCTTTGTTAGCTGAAACGATAAGGTCTAAAGAAGATTCTTCTTTTTGGGCATAGGTAGGGTTTATGACAAACTCACTGCCGATTTTACCCACTCTCACCGCTCCTATAGTTTCGTTGAAAGGAATATCTGAAATAATTAAAGCCGCGGATGCTCCATTTATTGCCAGGATATCAGGGCTATTCTCGGCGTCGGAGGAAACAGTTGTGCAGATTATTTGGACAGAATTGCGCATCCCTTCGGGAAAGAGCGGCCTGATTGAGCGGTCAATGACTCTTCCTGAAAGGATTTCTATTTCTTTAGGCCTCCCCTCGCGTTTAAAAAATCCGCCGGGTATCTTGCCGGCGGCATAAGCTTTTTCCTGGTAATTAACGGTTAAAGGGAAGAAATCAAGCCCTTCTTTGGGTTCTTTGCTCATACAGGCGGAAACGATAACTGCTGTTCCATTAAGCTGGACTAAGACTGCTCCGTTGGCCTGTTTGGCAATGACTCCGGTTTCAAATATGATTTCGCTGTTGTTTAGAGAAACGGTTGTTTTTGATTTTTTCATTATTTCCTTAAGTTAAGTTCTTTTAAAGATTGTTCGTATTTTCTGGGGCTTTTTTTCTTGAGATAGTTAAGCAGCCTTCTTCTCTTCCCCACAAGGCTTAAGAGGCCCCTTCGGGAATGGATATCTTTTTTATGGGTTTTGAAATGTTCAGCTAAGCTGTTTATCCTTTCGGTTATAAGGGCTATCTGCACTGAAGCTGACCCTGTATCTTCGGGATGAGCTTTAAACTTCTCTATTAACTCTTTTTTCTTTAATTTTTCCTTATTCACTTCTAATTCCCCCTTCCTGAACAGTCATTATATACTATAACTGTTTAAATGTAAATTGAATTAATGAAAAGGTATTATAGCATTTTTTACTTTCTTGGCAACGAAATTAAAGAAAATTTTATTCCAGGGTAAGAATTACTTTTTTCCCTCTAAAATCAAGAGTAACCAGGTTTTCCTCAATAGAGGTTATTTTTGCTCCGGCTATTTCTTTTCCGGCAGTAAGGCTTTTACCGTTGATAATAGCTATGGGTTTGTCTTGGCTGTAGATAATGCCGGATAAAACAAACGTATTCTTTCCTTTTCTCGTCAGGCTTGTTTTTCCTGAGGGGGAATATTTTCCCGCGGGAGACGCTTTCTTTTCGAAAAGAGGCTGCTTGTTTATTATGTAAGATTCCGCATTGTTCCGGGTAAAATAAGACCTGCCCATTTTATATAGAAACCCCGTATAAATCAGGCATGAGGCAATGCCTAAGGAGAAAATTACAACTTTTCGGTAATTAACCTTTTTGCGGGGTTTGGCAAAAGCAGGGTTATTCCCCGCTTTCTTTAAGGCTTCGTATATAACGCTCATTTGAGTTCTTCAATGCAGAGGTTAATTAAATTTTCGTCAATTACCTGCCGGTTCTTGGCGAATCCGGCAAGAAGAGCCCTGTCGCAGAGGACATTAATCAGGCGGGGTATGCCTTTAGAGAAATTATATATTTTCTCAAAGGAGCTGTCATCAAAGTTTATGTTTAGAGAACCTGTCGATTCTATCCGGAAATTGATGTAGTTTTTTATTTCGTCTTTATCCAGGGGCTGGATATGGTAAGATACGGCAATCCTTTGTTTTATCTGGCGTAAAGAGGTCAGCTCAAGTTTATCTCTTAGTTCCGGCTGGCCGGTTAAAATTATCTGAAGGAGTTTGTGTTTTTCTGTTTCTAAGTTTGACAAAAGCCTTATCTGTTCTAACTGCCGGCCGGTTAAATTCTGGGCTTCGTCTATTATAAGCACCGCGTTGGAATTATTTGATGACGCTTCAATTAACAGTTGGTTTAAGCTGTAAATCATATCTAACTTTGATATCCGTTTCAGGGTTATTCCGAAATCTTCAACGATAGCCCTTAAAAGCTGGGTGGGGCTGAAGTACGGGTTAAGGATTAAGGAAGTCTTGTATTTTTCAGGTATTTCTTTAAGCAGTACTCTGCAAAGGGTGGTTTTTCCAGTTCCGACTTCTCCGGTAAGAAGGATAATCCCTTTTCGTTCCTTTATTCCGTAGAGGACAGTAGAGAGGGCTTCGTTGTGGTGTTTGCTCCGGAAAAATAGACTGCTGTCAGCGGTGATGCTAAAAGGGGCTTCTTTTAAACCGTAATGTTCTAAATACATATTATCAATATTTTAGCAGGAAAAGCATAAGCTGTAAAGAGTTTACAATAGCAGAAGTTTTTTTGGCT
>CAZSRG010000051.1:0-9495 GCA_964609315.1 uncultured Planctomycetia bacterium | reverse complement strand
AAATTGTAGTAATAGAATTTTCCAACATCTTCTCTGAGGCGGGATTCCATTAATATTGCGAATTAACAGATGTTTATTCCTTTATTTTCAACCGCGCATTAATTTTTAATTATTTTATAAAGGACAGGGGACAAACCTGTCCCTACTATCAAGGGTTACGCTTCTGCCATCCAGGCAATTCTGTTGCGGTTAACAGACATGAACTTTTTATCTTCTATAAACTCGCCCTGCCAGTCATAAACTTTGGCATCAGTAAGGGCAATAAATGTTTTTTTCTGGCTATTGAGAAAATCAGTTATTCTTTCTCCTTCCCAAACATGAATCATGCCTTCAATCCTGTACCCGGGCATTGAAACAATAACTTTGACCTTTCTAATAGGTTTTTTAACCATTACTCCCCTCTGTTTCTTAAAGACGCCTGTTTTTTTACCCAGTCAATCAAACCTCCGGATTCAATTATATCCCGCAGGAACTGAGGGAACTTTTCTGAAAAAAACTTTTTCCCTTTATCCCCGGCAAGGATTTTTCCCTCTTTAAGATTCACTGTAAGCTGCTGTCCGTCTTTTATCCTGCCGGCTTCTCTACATACCAGTATAGGAAGGCCGATATTTATACTGTTGCGGTAAAATATACGGGCAAAACTTTCAGCTATCACCAAAGAAATACCCGCTCCTTTAATAGATACCGGGGCGTGCTCACGGGACGAACCGCATCCGAAATTCCTGCCGGCAACAATGATCCCACCCTTCTTAACTCTCTGTACAAATAAGGGATCAATGTTCTCCATGCATTTTGACCCTAAAAAGCCCGGGTCCTGAGAATCTAAATACTTAGCCGCGATTATGTCATCAGTATTTATATCATCTCCAAACTTGTGAGCTTTACCTTTAATAATCATATTCTATAAAACTTCCCCGGGATGGGCAATTCTCCCTTTTACCGCCGAAGCCGCAGCTACTTTAGGAGAAGAAAGATAAACAAAACTATCCGGGCTGCCCATACGTCCTATGAAATTCCTGTTAGTAGTAGATAAGGCTGTTTCACCTTTGCCTAAAATACCGCCATGGCCGCCTAAACACGGCCCGCAGGTAGGAGGAGAAACAATACACCCCGCCTTCACAAAAATATCAATCCACCCTCTGTCCAAAGCCTGTTTGTAAATTAAAGGCGTTGCCGGTATTATTATAACCCTAAGGTTTGATTTTACTTTCTTATCTTTCAGTATGCCGGCGGCTTCTTCTAAATCAGAGATTCTGCCGTTTGTGCAGGAACCGATTACTACCTGGTCTAACTTAACCTTCCTCATCCTGCTTACAGGCTTTGTATTGCCCGGCAGATGCGGGCAGGACACCTGAGGCTCCAGATTAGAAATGTCCCATTCATAAACCCTGTCGTATACAGCGGATGAATCATTTTTATATTTTTTAATATTCTTAGGATTATAATTCTTAAGCCTTTCTGTTTTCTTCAAATACTGAAAAGTCTTATTATCAGGTTCAATTATTCCGGTTTTGGCTCCGGCTTCAACTGCCATATTGCACATCGTAAACCTTCCATCCATACCCATCCTTTTGATAACTTCTCCTGAAAACTCCATCACTTTATATAACGCCCCGTCAACTCCTATCCGCCCTATCGCATAAAGGATTAAATCTTTAGCCGATACCCATTTAGAAAGCTTTCCTTTATAAACGAATTTGATAGTCTTAGGCACCCTGAACCAGCATTTTCCAACAGCCATTGCCGCGGCTAAATCCGTAGACCCTACTCCGAAAGAAGCAGCGCCTATCGCGCCATGAGTACAGGTATGCGAATCAGCTCCTATAACTAAGTCCCCCGGCCTGATAAACCCTTTCTCAGGCAAAAAAGCATGTTCTATCCCGCAATGGTTTATATCAAAAAAATGTTTAATCTTTAATCTTTTAGAAAATTCCCTTAACAAAACGACATTATTGGCAGTTTTCAAATCCCTTGCCGGAGTAAAATGGTCACAGACAAAAGAAACCTTATCGGTATTAAAAACTCTGTTTTTGCCTATCCTATTAAATTCCTTAACAGCTATTGGGCCGGTTATATCATTGGAAAAACAAAAATCTACAGCGGCATATACAAAATCACTAAGCTTCTTCTCAGCGGAATGTTTAAGCAGAATCTTTTCAACTAAAGTCAATCCCATTATTCGGTTCTTTCTTAAATTTTGTGGATTGATAATGTAAAATGACAGGAAATCCAAAATCCAAATACTACAAATATTACCAAATAAACTCAAAATCCAAAATCCAAAAATAAGAATAATCCATATCTCTCTCTTTTGAGTTTGGGATTTGGGATTCCTGCCTACGCCAAGGCCTCCCTCGGCTTCCATCGGCTTCGCCGAGAGGCAAGCGGCAGACAGGTATTTTGGATTTTGTAGTATTTGGATTTGGAATTTAGCAACATTCTTTTATGAAAATTAAACCATAGATCCTTCGACTCCCTTCGGTCGCTCAGGATCAATTCGGCTATAGACTTTTTCTTCGAAAAAGTCTAAGTCTCATTGAATTAAAAACTACTCCGTAAACTTCTTCAAAGCAAGAACGACATTATGCCCGCCAAATCCCAAAGAATTGGTTAAAACAGTATTGACCTTCTTTTCTCTAACCTTATTGGGAGTATAATCTAAATCACACTCCGGATCAGGCATCTCTAAATTAATCGTGGGAAAAATAACCCCTCTTTCTATTGCCAGGCAGGAATAGATAAACTCAGCCGCTCCGGCCGCCCCTAACATATGGCCGGTCATTGATTTAGTAGAACTTATAGAAACTTTATAAGCTGTATCTTTAAAAGCCAATTTAACCGCCTTAGTTTCTGTCTTGTCATTTAAAACAGTAGAAGTCCCGTGAACATTAATATAATCAACATCTTCGGGATTAAGGCCGGCTTCCTTCAAAGTAATCTCCATAGCCTTTGCGGCCGGCATACCGGAAGGATCAGGGGCAGTAATATGGTAAGCATCACAGGTCGCCCCGTAACCGGATAGTTCAGCATAAATCTTTGCCCCTCTTTTTTTGGCATGCTCAAGTTCTTCCAATACCACAATGCCTGCTCCTTCAGACATTATAAACCCGTCCCGCCCTTTATCAAAAGGCCGGGAAGCTTTTTCCGGCTCGTTGTTGCGGGTTGAAAGGGCTTTTAAAGCGCAAAACCCGCCCACGCCTAAATGAGTAATGCAGGATTCCGCACCCCCGGTAATAACCATATCAGCCATAGAGTGTTTAATCGCATGAAAAGCTTCTCCTATAGCATGGCCTCCGGAAGCACAGGCGGTAACAGTGCAGAAGTTAACCCCTTTACACCCGAAATTAATGGCAACATGCCCTGAGGCTTCATTAGTAATTAAAAGAGGAATCATGAAAGGAGAGAAACGGGAAGGGCCTTTAGTTCGATAAACTAAAGCCTGGTCCTCAACTGTTCTTAAACTGCCTATTCCTGACCCTATAATTACACCCGCGCGGTAAGGATCTTCTTTACTGATATCCAATCCGCTGTCAGAAGCAGCTTCTTTAGCGGCAACAACGGCAAACTGGACAAAACGGGCCATCCTCCGGATATCTTTCCTGGAAAAATGATCCTCGGGATTAAACCCCTGGACTTCTCCCGCTATTTGAGAATCAAACAGAGAAGCATCAAACTGGGTAATCCGGGCTATTCCACTCCGGCCGTTAACCAAAGCATCAAAGTTTTCCTCTCTGTTTTTACCCAAACAGGAGATAACCCCACATCCTGTAACAACTACGCGTCTATCCATTTTATTAAAGAGCTGTTCTTAGCCTTTTGACTTCTCCTCAATATATTTCATAGCCTCGCCTACTGTAGTCATTTTCTCAGCATCTTCATCAGGTATCTCAATACCGAACTCCTCTTCCAAAGCCATAACTAACTCCACTGTATCCAGGGAGTCAGCGCCCAAATCATCTACAAAAGAACTTTCAGGCTTTATTTCTTCCTGTTTAACGCCCAATTGTTCCGCAATAATCGATTTAACTTTCTCTTCAACCGCCATTCCAACCTCCTTCTTTAAGATTCTACAAAATTACGCCTATATAATTAACCCCATACCGAATATTAAATTTGTTAACTTTCCGATAAACCTTAACAGTTAAAGCATCCCCCCGTCAACCGTAAGAACCTTGCCGGTGATATAATCAGCTAAGCTTGAGGACAGGAACATAACGGCATTAGAAACATCCTCAGGTTGTCCGAAACGTTTAGCCGGAATAATCTCCAACATCTTAGCCTTAACTTCATCAGAAAGTTTATCAGTCATAGCTGTTTTAATATACCCGGGAGCGACCGCGTTAACACAGATTCCTTTATAAGAAACTTCTTTTGACAGCGATTTAGTAAATCCTATAATAGCCGCCTTGGAAGCCCCGTAATTTGTCTGGCCGGCATTCCCCATCAAAGCTATAACCGAAGATATACTGACAATCTTACCCTGCTTCTGCTTCAGCATATATTTCAAAACAGCCTTGGAACAGTTAAATGCCCCTTTGAGATTAACCTCTAAAACCTTATCCCAGTCTTCTTCCTTAAGCCGAAGGAAAAGGTTGTCACGAGTTATCCCCGCATTATTAACTAATATATCAATCTTTGAATACTTGTCAATAATTTTATCAGCCGCGGCCTTAACTTGGGCAGAATCAACAACATTAACAGAAAAGATATCCGCCTCTCCATAAGAGGATAATTCTTTCCTGGCCTTAGCTAAAGTTTCTGAATTAACATCTAAAACAACAACTTTAGCCCCCCCTTCAAGGAAATCCCGGGATATCTGCCTGCCGATACCCTGAGCCCCTCCGGTAACAACCGCGACTTTACCATTAAAATTAAGGTTCATAATCTACCCTCCTATTTGCCAGGAAATCCTCCCTGCTGCCAAAGTTAATTACGGATAAAGACTTATCAATCTTACGCAAAAGCCCTTTTAAGACTTTTGAAGGGCCTGTCTCATAAAAAGTACGGACACCTTCATTTTTCATGAATTCAATTGATTTCTGCCAAAGAACAGGATTTGTAAGCTGTTTGATTAAATTAATCCTTATCTCTTCTTTATCGGTATGAGGTAAAGCATCCACATTACTTACTATCGGGATATCCGAATGGTTAAAGGAGACAGAATATATTTTATCCCTTAATTTATCTTCCGCTTCTTTCATAAAAGGAGAATGAAACCCTCCGCTAACCTGAAGCTCTACAATTTTTTTGGCTCCCTTATCTTCTAAAAAAGATTTGACTTCTTCTAACTTATCCTTTGCCAAAGAAATAACAACCTGCCCGGGGCAGTTTAAATTTGCCGTATAGAAACCTTCATTCCCATTTTCTTCTAAAACTTTATCTTCAAGGCCTATGACAGCTAACATAGTTGACGGGTTATGGGCAGCAGCTTCCGCCATAAAAGAAGCCCTGTCTTTAACTAAAGACACAGCGTCTTCAAAGCTTACAACTCCTGCCGCGTAAAGAGCTGTATATTCCCCCAAACTCAACCCGGCATAAAAATCAGGCATACCTTCTATCCGGCTTCTGAGGATATCCCAGCATACAGCGCTGACTAAGAATACAGCTGCCTGCTGGTAGAAAGTATCTTTCAGCTTTTCATCCGGTCCGGAGAAACAGACATCTGATATTTTCTCGCCTAAAAGATTATCCGCCGTTTCAAATAAATTACGGGCATTTTCAAAATCATCAGACAGGCCTTTTCCCATACCTCTAAACTGAGACCCCTGCCCGGGAAAAATTACCGCTCTTTTATTCATTCCTGTACCCTAATACAAAAATACAAATACACTTCATAACCAAAAATATCTTTGTTTTATAAGATTCTAAACACTAAACCCGAAACTCTTCAGCCATAGGCTGATCCGCCTCAGGCGGAAAATTTCAATTTCAAATGTTCTAAACTTTATTTTGGATTTTGCATTTTGGTCATTTGATATTGCCTGCCCCGTAGTCAACCAAAGGTTGTACTATGGGGTTTAGGATTTTTCCCCTCTGCCGCGCACTCATAAAACTTTTGACAACATCATATCCACCTAATAGCCATTGAACCCCAGACTAACCCTCCGCCGAAAGAATCTAAAAGAATAATCTTATCCTTTTTAAGCAGGCCCTGTTCATAAGATTCACATAACCCTATGGGGATTGAAGCGGAAGAAGTATTCCCGTATTTGTGCAGGTTAATAAAAACTTTCTCTTTAGGCAGATTGAGCCTTTTTGATACGGCATTTATAATTCTCAGGTTTGCCTGATGAGGAACTAACAAATCAACATCTGACGAAGTCAGCCCGCTTTTGGACAAAGCCTTTTCCGCGCATTCAACCATAACCCTGACAGCTATACGGAACAGTTCATTGCCCTGCATTTTAATAGTATGCAGTTTTTTATCTACTGTCTCCCTGCTTGCCGGCATAAGAGAACCTCCCGCCGGAAGCATCAACAAATCTCCTAAATTACCATCGCCTCCCAGGTGAAAACCTAAAAGGCCGTGACCAGACTTTACCGGGACA
Source organism: uncultured Planctomycetia bacterium (assembly GCA_964609315.1). Classification (GTDB taxonomy): domain Bacteria; phylum Omnitrophota; class Gorgyraeia; order Duberdicusellales; family Duberdicusellaceae; genus CAZSRG01. Next base: position 2,947 of record CAZSRG010000051.1, on the reverse strand, counting down.
ACCACAGCCGCGCCTGCTCCGTCTCCGAATAAAACACAAGTAGACCTGTCGGTCCAATCAGTAATACTGGTTAAAACTTCGCTCCCAATAACTAAAGCATTTTTGTAAAAACCGCCTCCAACCATTGCCTGGGCAACAGTCATAGCATAGATGAACCCGCTGCAGGCGGCGCCTACATCAAAAACAGCGGCGTCTTTTGCCCCAATAGCTTTTTGAATAAAGCAGGACGTAGAAGGAAACCGGCAATCAGGAGTAATAGTCGCGGTAATAATAAGATCTAAATCATTAGGTTTTATCCCCGCGCGTTTTAAAGCTAACTCAGCGGCTTTAGCCCCTAAAAATGACGCCGGTTTATTATCTACGATATGCCTCTCTTCTATGCCTGTCCGGGTAGTAATCCATTCATCGGAAGTATCTACCAACTTTTCCAAATCGCGGTTGGTAAGTATTTTCTCCGGCAGATATTTTCCCAATCCGGCTATTTTAACTGAGTTTCCCGCGTTAGGCATTTATCTTCTCCTGAATCTTCTGGTTAATATCCCTTTCTAATTCCCGGCAGGCGGCTCTCACCGCGTTTTTAACGGCCTTTGCCTTTGAACGGCCGTGGCCTATAATCACTACTCCGTCAACTCCCAATAATGGAGCTCCTCCATACTCAGCATAATCAACAATCTTTTTGAACTTATCAAAACTTTTACGCATCAAAAAAAGCCCGACTCTGCTCCAAAACCCCCTGTTTACCGCCGAAAGCAAAAATTTGCCTAAAGCTCCGACAAACCCCTCGGAAACTTTCAGGGCAATGTTTCCGGCTAACCCGTCAGAAATTATACAATCGCACTTTCCGGTAAAAATATCTTTAGCTTCAATGTTACCGGCAAAATTATCCAATTTATCTTTAAGAAGAGCTACTGTCTCTTTCAAAAAGTCCGGGCCTTTGGTTTCTTCTTCTCCTATATTAAGCAGCCCAATTGAAGGACTAACCCTGCCTAAAACATCCCTGACATAAACATCCGCCATCAAAGCATACTGCATAAGGTGTTTAGGCTTGGGGTCTATATTAGCTCCCACATCAATAATAAAAGAAACTCCCTTCAAAGTAGGAAAGAGTATAGCTATTCCCGGGCGTTCAACTCCTTTAATAAGGCCTAAGTCAATTGTTGACCCGCAGACCATAGCTCCGGTATTGCCGCAGCTGACAAAAGCATCGGCTTTCTTATCCTTCAAAAGGTTTAACCCTGTTACAATTGAAGATTTTCTTTTCCTGCGTATAGCTAAAGCCGGCGATTCCCCCATCTCAATAGTTTGAGGAGCATCAACTATCTCAGGATGAAAGTCAGGGATTTCCCTTTCCAATACCTTCCGGATAACATCTTCTCTGCCTGCTAAAATTATATCAACTCCAGGCAGTTCTTTACCAGCCAAATATGCCCCTTTAATTACTTCATCAGGAGCATAATCTCCGCCCATCGCGTCAACTACAATCTTCATTGTTTTTTCTTCTTCTTGTCGGATTTATCCTTTATAATTAGGACTTTTTTATCCTTATAATACCCGCAGAAAGGGCATACTCCAAACGCCGGCTTTAAATTCTTGCATTGGGGGCATCTATTAAGAGAAGGCTCATCAACTTTATGATGTGTCCTCCTCTTACGCGTCCGGGTATGAGAATGTTTCCGTTTAGGATGTGCCATAAAACCTCCTGCTTATCAATCTCGTATTGTCAAAACTATCTTTGTTTTATAAAACTCTAAATTCTAAACTCTAAACAATTTCAAATATCAAATGTTCTAAGCCCTAACCTCTTCAGCCATAGGCTGATCCGCCTCAGGCGGAAAATTCGAATTTCAAATGTTCTAAACTTTATTTTGGATTTTGCATTTTGGTCATTTGGTATTGTTTAGTATTTAGGATTTTCTCCCCTCTGCCTGCATTTTTTCAAAGCGATGCTTTCTCCGCATTTGCAGGCGCCTGTGTTAAGGTTCTCCCCGCATTCAGGGCAAAGGCCTTTACAATCCGGACGGCAAAGAACCTTCATCGGCCAGGAAAGAAGTATCTGTTCTCTGACATCATTGTCAATTTCTAAAAACCGGCCCAGTTTCCGGGCCTCATATGAAAAATAATAACTTGAGTGTTCTTCCCGTCCGGAAAATTCCAGACAGCGGCTGCACCTGACTCTCTGCAAAGCAGAAACCTCAACCTTAACCAATATCTCGCTTTTAACCCTTCTGAAAACAGCATCAAGATGAATACTCCCCAAAAAAGCCACATCTTCGGTATCCAGTTCCCACAAAGGAGCATCAATATCTTCCTGCCCCAAAATACCTTCTTCAGTTATCCGGCCTACTTCTATCTTCACTTCCTTTTCTTTCCAAGAGATTTAAATACCAAAGGCGGGACAAAAGAAGAAATATCCGCTCCCAAAAAGAATGCCTCCTTTATAAGGCGGGAAGAAATATATGAAAAATCCGGATGGGGCATAAGAAACATCGTTTCTATTTCTTCTTCTATCTTTCTGTTAGTTAAAGCCATCTGAAATTCGTATTCAAAATCAGATATCATCCTCAATCCCCGCAAAAGGATGCGGATTTTCTTTTCCTTAGCGTAATTCACAACCAGCCCGTCAAACCCTTCCACAGACACGTTTTTAAACTCTTTCAGGCACTCTTTGCTCATATCAAGACGTTCATCAAAACTGAATAAAGCGGCCTTGGGAGGATTCTTTGCCACCCCTACTATGACTTCTTTAAACAGACAGCCTGCCCGTTTTACCAAATCTATATGCCCAAAAGTTATGGGGTCAAAAGTCCCGGGATAAATTACTTTCATCGTATCTGAAGATTACTTCAATAACTTTGTTAGTTTTCACACAGCTTTTCTACAAACCCCTTTGATTTAATGAACTACCTCGCAGCAAGCTACGAGGTATCAAAAACTTTTCCAAAAAAGG
>CAZSRG010000050.1:0-9874 GCA_964609315.1 uncultured Planctomycetia bacterium | reverse complement strand
CTATACCCTTGCGGGCACAGGTACCCTCACGGGCACAAGCGGGCAAATAATGCTATCTGCATTATTTGGGTTAATGGGAAGGCCTAATCTATTTCACGAGCTATTTTCATAGATATATAGTTTTCATAAGCTAATAAAAATAGTATTTTCTAACGCGAATTTTGGGCTAAAACTGATAGGAATATTTCCGCCAGTCTTAGTTATGAACTTTCAGACTGTAATTTTTTCTCAGGATGAGGAAACCGTTTACTATTTGGGAAAGGTTAAGCAGGAGAGCATTGTAGAGAAAGATTTTAAGACAGAATATATCCCGAAGTCAATTATAACCATTAAAGGTTAAGTTGAAAAAAAGGCGCCTAAGTCTGATTTACTCGGTTATTGTTTCTTGCCTCTTGGTTATTCGGAAAAAATGGGAAAACTCCAGACGTATTTAGATGGAAAAATCAAGATTTTTATGGTAGTCTTTAATTGTAATTAAAAGAAGACATCTTATAAGAAGAGAGATGCAGGATGTCTTGATTACATAGATTTGAAGAGAGATTACAGTGATTAACCCTGATGGATAGTGGAGCTGGTGTATAATGACACCCTCGCATAGTAAGGGTAAAAAGGCTAATATTTTTAATCATTGTAATCGGTATTTAATCACCGTAATCAGGTATAATCTTAAATAAGACTTATGCCTGATGATTATATTAGGAGTAGTTATGGCAGGTAAAGAAGGCAAAATTGTTGAGGTGGAACTCAGTTTCCCCGGAAAGCTTAAAGACGAGCCGGTGTTTTATAACATAATAAAGAAGTTTGATGTCATCCCCAGTATTTTGGAAGCTTCATTTTCAACTGATATGGGCTGGGCAATCGTGAAATTTGAAGGAAGGGAAAAAGAAATAAACCGGCTGTTTGATTATTTAAAATTAAGAAAAGTCAAAATCAATATTCGGTAATCCTGATAATGCGGGTTGTAATTCAGGCTGTCTTTGATCTAATCTTAAGGTTTTGTTGGGATAGAAGTAATAGTTATGCTTTCTTTGTTAAGGAGGGCTGCTCTATTGTCAAATAACCGCGGGCTGTACGAATTCAAAGAGAACCGTTTCCCTTCTGATAAAAGAAAAGGATTTAGCAGGGTTGATTTCAGAGAAGATGTGAATTTCTCTCCGGTTATTTTTGCTTCGCAGGGAAAAGATTTAAGATTTACAGCTCAAGCTAAAGATTTAAGTTCAAGAGGGATATACCTTGAGGTTAACCGGGAGAGAAATTTATCAGCCCTTGCCCATTTGAAGGTCAGTTCGCTTATATGGGTATCTTTTTATCTTCCCGGATTGGACATTGGGGTTAAAACCCAGGGTGAAATAAAACGCGCCCGCCCGGCAGGTGAAGGAGTGTTAGGGTTAGGTGTTATGTTTATAAACCTGTCTTCAAGAAAATTGTCAATTATTAAAAAATTCGTGAGGTCAAAACTGGAGAGTTGAAAGGTCAGCTTTTCTTTTGCCTTTCTATTCCTAAATCTTTCAATAATCAAGTGAGAATAATCAGTAAAGAACTGCTGTCGGTCTCTTTAAACCCAAGAATTATCAGGATAAGCGTATCATCTCCTTTTATTGCCGCTAAATTTCTTCCCGGCCAATTTGTGGTTCTGATGGTTTCTGAAAAAGGCGAAAGAATACCGTTAACCATTGTTAGTTCGGATAAAGATAAAGGCGCAATCAGCCTTATATTTCAGGAAACAGGGGTTACTACCGGGTTGTTGTCAAAGATGGAGGAGAAAGCCAGCCTTTATTCCTTGGCCGGCCCTTTAGGAAGTCCTTTGGATGTCAAACATTACGGAGAAGTAATACTTGTGTCCGGAGGCATAGGCGCGGCCGAAGTTTTCCCGGTATCTAAGGCTTTAAAAACAGCGGGCAATAAGGTAAATGTCATATCCGGAGCCAGGACAGAAAATCTCCTGATATTGGAAGATGAATTAAGACAGGTTTCGGACAAACTGTATATATGCACTGATGATGGTTCTTACGGCCGCAAGGGAAATGTAACCCTTGTCCTTAAAGAATTGTTAAGCAGAACTTCATCCGGTAAACAATACGGGCTGGTTTATACCGTAGGCCCTATTCCTATGATGAGAGAAGTTTCCAATATTACCAGGAAAAGAGGGATTAAAACAATTGCCTGCCTGAACAGTTTGATTTTAGACGGTACGGGGATGTGCGGTTCCTGCCGGGTTACAGTTAAGGGGAAAGTTAAGTTTACCTGTGTTGACGGGCCTGGTTTTGACGCTCATTCACTTGATTGGGATGAGATTGAAAAGAGGGACAGCCTTTATGTCGATAAAGAAAGAATAGGCCTTTTTAGAGAACTGCCTCCTGCTGAAAGGATAGACGATTTCTCGGAAGTTTCTTTAGGCTATACGGAAGATGAAGCTGTTATAGAAGCTGAAAGGTGTCTCCAGTGCGAAGAACCTGCCTGTATTTCCGGGTGCCCGGTAGGAGTGGATATAAAGAAATTCATTTATCATATACAGCGGAGAGATTTTAAATCAGCTTATCTGCGTATTAAGGATAAGAACAATTTTCCTTCTATATGCGGCAGGGTATGCCCCGCGGAATACCAGTGCCGTAAGTCCTGTGTCCTGAATAAGAATAGAAATAAGCCTTTTGCTTCTGAGGAAGCTGTGAACATTAATCTTTTAGAACGGTTTATCGGAGACTGGGGAATGAATAATTATTCTTCAGGGTTAAAGCGGGAATTCAGATTAAGCAGTGGAAATAAAACAGCGGTTGTAGGGGCGGGGCCGGCGGGGTTGTCCGCTGCCGGGGAATTGGCAAGAAAAGGAGTCAAGGCGGTTATTTTTGAAAGCCTTCATAAATCCGGAGGGGCGTTGAGATACGGTATCCCTCAGTTTAGGCTGCCGGATGAAGTTTTGGATTTTGAGATAAACTGTTTGAAACAGTCCGGAGTAGAGATTGTAAACAATTTTGTTGCCGGAAAAACAGTTTCTTTAGGTGATTTGTTTAATCAGGGGTTTAAATCGGTATTCTTGGGGACAGGAGCAGGCACGCCCAAGTTTTTAGGGATTAAAGGAGAAGGATTAAATAATGTTTATTCGGCAAACGAATTTTTAACCCGGATAAATCTAATGAAAGCCTACAAGTTTCCTTCTTTTCATACTCCGGTTAACAGCGGGAAGAAGATAGTGGTTATCGGGGGAGGGAACACGGCATTAGACGCGGCGAGGTCGGCTCTGCGCCTTCAAAAAATAGAGAGAGGGGTGCCTGATGTGACTATTCTTTACCGGAGGACGGAGATTGAAATGCCGGTTAGAAGGATTGAGTTAAAACATGCTAAAGAAGAGGGGATTAAATTTGAATTTCTGACTCAGCCTTTAGAGTTTTTTGGAGATGAGAAAGGATTTATCAAAAAGATTAAATGTCTAAGGTGCAGGTTAGGATTGCCTGATGATTCAGGAAGGAGCCGGCCGGTTTCAATAGAAGGAAGTGAGTTTTATCTGAATTGTGATTTGGCGGTTATCGCTGTCGGACTGCGTTCGAATCAGATTTTTACAGGGATAATCCAGGGGCTTAAGTTGGATAAGAAGGGGTATGTTTCGGTTTATCCGGAAACCATGGAAACATCAATCAAAGGGGTTTACGCGGGAGGAGATGTTGTAGGCGGAGTTACAGTTATAGAGGCAATGGGTATGGCAAAAAAAGCCGTTGAATCTATGCCTTAACCTGTCCCACCTGCGCGGTGGGACAGGTTAGGGCAGGTTTATAAAATGAAAGGCGGTATTATGAAAAAAGAATCTTTAAGTTTTTTGGAAAATCTGTTGGGAACGGTCAGCCCTTCCGGATTTGAGGGGAATGCGGCCGCTTTATGGAAGAAGGAGGTAAAGAGGTTTACAGAAGAGATTAAAATTGATGTTCATGGAAATTGTATAGCTTGTTTAAATAATAAGAAGAAACTGAAGATAATGATTGCGGCGCATATTGATGAAGTGGGTTTTATGGTGAAATATATAGACAAAGAGGGTTATCTGTATTTTTCTGCTGTAGGAGGAATTGACCCGCATGTTGTTTCCGGGCAGAGAGTATGGATTGAAACAAAGAAAGGCAGAGTGTTGGGGGTTATCGGTAAAAAGCCGATTCATCTTTTAGAATCTGAGGAAAGGAAAAAGGCGTTTAAGATTGAGGATTTCTGGATAGATATCGGGGCTGAGAATGGGAAAGACGCAAAATCTAAAATAGATATTGGAGATATAGCTGTCCCGGCCTTAGGGCTTGAACTGTTAACTACTGATAAAATAACAGCCAGAGGGCTGGATGATAAAGCGGGTGTTTTTATTATAGGTGAGGTTTTAAAAGGAGTATCTAAGAAGAAGTTCAATGCTTCTTTGTGCGCGGTCGCGACAGTGCAGGAAGAAATCGGGCTTAGGGGAGCGCGGACAAGCGCCTATGGGATTTCTCCCGATATAGGGATTGCCGTGGATGTTACGTTTGCCTCGGATTTTCCGACAATGGATAAAAAGAAAACGGGGGATATAAGGATTGGGGCAGGGCCTGTTATTGCGAGAGGCCCGAATATAACTCCTAAGATATTCAATTCGCTTATTGAGGCGGCAAAAAGTGAGAAAATTCCTTATCAGATAGAGGCGGTCTCCCGCTCTACCGGAACTGATGCTAATGTTATACAGCTTACCAGAGCGGGAGTGGCAACAGGATTGGTTAGTATCCCTTTGAGGTATATGCATACGCCGGTAGAAGTTGTGAGCCTGAAAGATTTAGAAAATACTTCAAGGCTGATTCAAGCTTTTATCCTTAAGGTAAAAGGGAAGGAATTCTCAATTTGAACGAACAGGGAGTGTTGACTTATCAGCATCTCCTATTCTCATAAAAGTAGTTGCGGATTCCAGAATATGTAATATAATTTTGACATATCTAAAATCTCTTTTGTCCGGCTAAGGGGAGGAGGCCAAAACTTTTATGAAAAAATTAGTGTGCAATTCCGTTATTCTTGGATTTTTTTCTTTTCTTTACTCGGTTTCTATATATGCGGCAGTAGATCCGCGGATGATTCAGCAGATGAAAAAGAACAGGGCTTTACGGGCTCAAAGACAAATGCAGGCGGGAAGGTCCGCTTTACAGAAACAGCAAATCATTGAGTATTCAAAAGACGAAAATATGCGGAACCTTATTGATAGTTTTAAAAGTTCCAGCATAAAATGGAGAGAAATATCGGACCAGCGGATCAAAGAGTACATTGTCTATTATTTCATGAGCGATTACAGAAGAAAGGGTGTTATAATAAATAAACCTCCTGTTCATTATGTCTCGTTGTTAAATGGTATGTCTGCTCAGAATCCGGGGATTTTGTCAAATCCGTTTGACAAAATACTGGAAATTGCCGCTATTATTGAATACGATTTCAATAACGGCCAGGATAAGGATTCTTTAGCAAAAAAAGTCCTTGGAGAGAAAGGATATCTCAGTAATAAAAAAAGGCTTGGCTTTCAGTAAACAACCCCGTTCCGCCTTGTAGGTGGAACGGGGTTTGAAATACGTAATATAATCCTGATATGCCTAAAACTTCATACAAATCCTATATTGAGGCTTTGACTAAGATAAGCAGGGCTATAACATCAGACCTCTATTTGGAAGATGTCTTAAAGCTGATTGTTACTCTGACCGCGAATGTTATGAAAGCCAAGACATGTTCTCTCTGGCTTTTGGATGAAAAAACCAAGGAGCTTAAAATAAGGGCTACTCAGGCAATGAGCAGAGAGTATTTGAAAGAACGGATCATAAAATTAGGCGAGGGTATCGTGGGGCTGGTAGCAAAAGAAAAAAAACCTTTGTCTATAGTTGATGTGGATAGAGACGCAAGGTATAAGGAAAAGGAACTTGCAAAATCCGAAGGGTTTAAATCTATGCTTAGTGTCCCTATGATGGTTAAAAAGAAAGTTATAGGTGTTATAAACTGCTATACGACCTCGCCTCATGAATTTGCTAAGAGCGAGATATCTCTTTTGAGTACGGTATCCAATCAGGCCGCGGTCGCTATAGAAAATACCGAGCTTATGGTAAAAAGCAGGATAATACAGGAGGAGCTTGATAGCCGGAAAAAAATTGAACGGGCTAAAGGAATCTTAATGAGAGAGCAGAAACTTACTGAAGATGAAGCTTATACCCTTCTTCGCAAGTCAAGTATGGATAAACGCCTTCCTATGAAAGATATTGCCGAAGCAATAATTCTCGCTTATGGAATAAAAAAATCTTGACATTAAAGATTGTTTTGTTATATTTTTACAAAGGACAAAGACGTCCTTTCTGCGGAGAAGCTGCGCAGGAAGGGCGTTTTTTTATTATAAACCAATACTTAACAATTGAGCATTGGCGGTATTAATAGCAAGTAAAGGGAGGTTAGAAATGATTCAGTGGCCAAAAACGAATGATGCTCTTGGTACTGTAAACCGCGGGAACCCTTGTGAATCCGGGCTGTGTACTTTGTGCCGCGCGGATTGTAAAGGAAAATGTGAGACTTGGCTTTCTTCTCTTAAAGGCCGGAAAATGCTGTACCCCAGAGATTTTAGCTCTATCACCGCGGGGAGTTCTAATACAACCGCATTAGGGGTTAACTATAATTCTTTGCGTATAGACGGGTATCTTTATGGGGCTAATGGAATGCCAAATGGGCTTACTAATTCTGAGGATGATTGCATTTTCCCTAATGTTAGTACTGAAGGTAGTTTTGGAAGCGAGATTAAGACCAAATTTAAAGTCCCGATAATGACCGGAGCTTTAGGTTCTACTTTTATTGCTGCCAAATATTGGCCGTCTTTTGCTATTGGTGCTGCCTTGGTAGGTATTCCCATTGTTGTCGGAGAAAATGTTGTTGGTGTGGACAGAGAGGCCGTAATAAAAAATGGGAAAATAGTAAAAGCGCCGGAATTAGATAGAAGAATTGGAACTTTCTTGCGTTATTACGATGGTTATGGAGCAATTATTATTCAAATGAATGTTGAGGATACGCGTAATGGAGTCGCAGAGTATGTGATTGACAAATATGGCGATAAAGCAATCTTAGAACTTAAATGGGGCCAGGGCGCGAAGGTTATCGGCGGTGAGATTCAGGTTAACAGCCTTGATTATGCTTTGTTTCTAAAGAAGAGGGGATATATCGTTGACCCTGATCCGGAATCGCCCGAAGTCCAAAAAGCTTTTGAGCATGGATCAATTAAGTCAATAGCCCGCCACAGCCGTTTGGGATATACCAGCCTTTCATCTCATGATCAGGTAAAAGAAAATTTTATGAAAGCTGTTGAACATCTGCGTAAACTCGGGTATAAGAGGATTTCTTTAAAAACTGGTTCTTATGGAATGGAAACGCTGGCTATGTCAATAAAATATGCGTCGGAAGCAAATTTAGATTTGCTTACAATTGATGGTTCAGGCGGAGGAACCGGTATGAGTCCTTGGAACATGATGGAAAGCTGGGGAGTTCCTTCAGCTATTCTACATTCAAAGGCCTATGAATATGCAAAGATACTGGGTGATAAAGGCAAGAATGTTGTTGACTTAGCTTTTGCCGGCGGGCTCGCTAGAGAAGATCAAATTTTTAAAGCCCTTGCTTTAGGTTCTCCTTTTACAAAACTTGTTTGTATGGGTAGGTCTCTTATGATTCCTGCATATGTAGGGTCAAATGTTGAAGGAGTGGTTAATCCAGTTGTTAAAGCGAAAATTAACGGGAATTGGGATAAACTGCCTGCTAGTATTACCGAACTTGGAACTACGGCTGAAGAGATTTTTGCCGGCTATTATGATGTGCAGAAAAAGGTAGGCAAGGATGAAATGAAGAATATTCCCTTTGGCGCGATTGCTGTTTGGACATTAGCTGACAAATTAACAGCAGGCTTGCAGCAATTAATGGCTGGGGCGCGTAAATTTAACCTCAAAGAAATTACTCGCGATGAAATTTACGCAGCCAATCGTGAAACAGCTAAAGAAACAGGGATAACTTTTATTTCTGACAAGAATGACGATGTGGCAAAAAAAATAATGCAGGAGTAAGAAAAGAACCTTACTTAAACGAAAACGTCTCAGGGGTATCTCTGGGGCGTTTTTGTTTTTTAGGGCAGATACTTTCTAAAAGCAAAATTCTTCAGAAAATTATTGACAAACATTATTTAAAATGTTATCGTTTTTCAAATGAAGAAGTTTGAGAATTATGCGGCCTAAAGAGTAGGCCTTTTATTTTTGAGTGATGTTCCTGCCTAACAAAGAAGTTACCTGCCAGTGTTGGTTTATTCTGTTGATTTTACCAAAAAGCCTGTTCCAATAATATTGGATTAAAATTTTTGTCAAGGAGGGAATAATTATGGATAATAGCAGTTTGGCCAAGAAAGATATTTTAAAGATTGCTAAAGAAAAAGATGTAAAATTTATACGTCTGTGGTTTTCTGATATTACCGGCCAGATGAAGGGGTTTGCTATCACCAGGGAGGAACTCAAAGGTGCTTTAAATGACGGGATGGGTTTTGACGGTTCATCAATTAAGGGATTTGCCCGAATTGATGAATCAGATATGATTGCTATGCCTGATCCCTCAACATTTAGAATCTTGCCTTACCGGCCTAAAGAAAAAGCGGTTGCCGGAATGCTTTGTGATGTTTTAACTACCGACCGCGTGCCGTATAAGGGGGATCCCCGTTATATATTAAAGAAAACTCTGGCTAAAGCAAAAAAGAGAGGATTTACTTTTTTTGTCGGCCCTGAACTTGAATTCTTTATCTTTAAGGATGAAAAATCAACTCAGGCTTTAGATGAAGGAGGGTATTTTGATATAACTACTTTGGATGCCGGTAATGAAGTGAGGCGTGAGATAATTTTGACTCTTGAACAGATGGGAATTCAAGTTGAGTATTCCCATCATGAAGTAGCTCATTCTCAGCATGAAATTGATTTACGTTATACTGAAGCTTTATCCATGGCTGATACGGTAATGCTTTACCGAATGGTAGTAAAAGAGATAGCCATGAAGCACGGTTTGTATGCTACCTTTATGCCTAAACCTATCTTTGGCCAGAATGGTTCAGGAATGCATGTTCACCAATCACTTTTCAAAGGCAGTAAAAACGCCTTTTTTGATACTAAGGATAAGTATCAATTATCTAAGGTTGGGAAAGCTTATATTGCCGGAATATTAAAACATGCTCAGGAGATAACCCTTATTTGCGATCAATGGGTAAATTCTTATAAAAGATTAGTTCCCGGATATGAGGCGCCGGTATACCTTTGCTGGGCCCGGAGGAATAGAAGCGCTTTGGTTAGAGTGCCGATGTATAAACCAGGAAAAGAAAAAGCGACAAGAATTGAATTCCGTTCTCCTGACCCGGCTTGTAACCCTTATTTAGCATTTGCTTCTATGCTTGCTGCCGGGTTAAAGGGAATAGAAAAAAACTATTCTTTAGCCGCGCCTATGGAACGCGATGTTTATCGTCTCAGCCCTGAGGAAATGGCAGAATCAAAGATTGAGTGCCTGCCCGGGAGTTTGATTGAGGCAATTGAAACTTCGGAAAAAAGTTCTTTGCTTAAGGAGACTTTAGGAAAACATACGTTTGACAATTTGATTATGTCTAAAAAGATTGAGTGGGATGAGTATAGAAAAAGAGTGCATGGGTATGAGATAGATACGTATCTGCCCATGCTCTAATTTCAAAAGTTAGCTGGTTACATAGCTGTAACAAAATTGAATAAGGCAAAGGAGCCCTAACCTTTTTGGTTAGGGCTCCTTTTTATTAACCGGGAAAATGCTGTTGAGATTGCAAAATGTTCATAATGCCCGGCAGCCTAAATAGTTACATTAAACAGCGGTTGTACTAAAGAGT
>CAZSRG010000049.1:7012-10032 GCA_964609315.1 uncultured Planctomycetia bacterium | reverse complement strand
AATAAAAAATCACAGTCTCATTGAAAGAAAAGGGGAAGAGATGCCGCATTATGATTACGAGTGCAAAGATTGCGGGCACACTTTTGAGGTTTTTCAGCAGATAAACGATAAACCTTTGACTGAATGCCCCAAATGTAAAGGCTTTGTCCGAAGGCTTATCGGGACAGGCAGCGGATTGATTTTTAAGGGAACAGGTTTTTATGTTACTGACTATAAAAGGAATACAAATGAGGGTAAAAAGGAAGCCAAATCATCTCCTGAGAAATCTTCTGAATCCTGTTCTTCCTGCCCTTCTGAAAGCAAATCCTGTTAGAGGATTTCGTTATCTAACGGGGCAAAGAGACAGGCTAATCTAAACAAAATCAGTTCAAGTGAAAAAAACAAGCAGGGTTCAGCCTTTTAAAGCGCTTTATTACAATCAGGAAAGATTTAAGGATTTGAGCCGGTTAGTTTGCCCTCCTTATGATATTATCAGCACGGAAGAGGCTAAAGAACTTAAAAAATCGTCGGTTTATAATTATTCAAACCTTATTCTTAAGGGGAAGGCGTCCTATAAAAGTTTAGGGGAAAAATTCAGGTCATGGATTGAAAAAGAAGTTTTCCGCGAAGATTCGGAAGATTCCCTTTACCTCGTTCTTCAGGAATTCAGCATAAACGGAAAAAAGTTTAGACGTATAGGTTTTTTGGGCCTTTTGAGGTTAGATGGCGAGAAAGTTGTCTTTCCTCATGAAAAAACATATTCCCGTCCTAAAAAGGACAGGTTAAGCCTTCTTAATGAAGTAAAAGCTAATCTCAGCCCTGTTTTTATTATATACCCTAAGAAGAAGAGAGCGGACTTCTTGTCTGCCGCGTTTAAGAAATATTCAGAGAAGAAACCTTTGCTGAAAGTCTCTGATTCGGAGAATGTTAAATATAAGGCCTGGAGAGTTTCTTCAGACAAAGATATTAGAAGGTTTACTTCTTACTTTAGCCGTAAACCTTTGCTTATTGCTGATGGCCATCACCGTTTTGAAGCCGCGGGGAGATTCTTCCGTAAGAATAAAAAAAAGGCTTCTAAGTTCAAAAACCTTAACTATCTCCTATCTTATTTCTGCCCCGCGGATGAAAACCTGAAAATTTTAGCTACCCACAGAGTTCTTAAAAAGAAGCTGAATATAAAAGCCGTTAAGGATAGATTGATTCCCTATTTTTCCTTAAGAATATTTAGCTCTCCTTTTAAAGCTGAAGAATTTCTCAACCGTCAGAAAGTATTTTCTTTTGGATTTTATCAGGACAAGCAGGCTATCCCGTTAGAGATTAAACCTTTACCTAAAGACAAATTGTCTTTAACGGGGTTTATGGTTTTTAGTTTGAAAGACAGCCGGATTTTAGATAAAATGTACCCGCGTTCTCCGGACAAAAGATTAGATGTTTCTCTTCTTCATAACTGGGTGTTTAAACGTCTTTTGAAGATAAGCCTTAAGGAAGGGGAAATCATTTACCCTATAGGGTTGGAGCCCTTTTTGGAGGCGGTGAAGAAGTCAAAAGGATGCGGTTTTTTAGTGCGTAGTACAGGTATTAGTGATATTATGAATATATCTTTTCAGGGAAAGACTCTTCCTCAGAAGACGACCTATTTCTATCCCAAGCTTCTTTCCGGCCTGATTTTAAGGAGGATGTGAACCCTGTTAGAGATTAGCTCTCTAACATTAACCGGCTTAACTAATAATCATAATGAAGAGAAAACTTTTATCCAAGTATTTTATTTTTAACAGACGGCAGCCTAAAGGCTGCCTATCTCTAACGGGGTAAGAAATGGCTTTATTTAAGAAAGAGCCTAAATATACCGTTGTCCGGGTAAAAAAAAGAGATATCCCTGACGGATTATGGACAAAGTGCAAAGGGTGCGGCCTGCCTATATTCAATAAAACCTTAAAAAATAATTTTATGGTCTGCCCTAAATGCGGATACCATTTCCCTTTAGGCGTATATCAACGTATAGAAACTCTTTTAGATAAAAAGAGTTTTCAGGAATTGGATGAAAATATGCGTTCAAAAGACCCTTTGAAATTCAAGGCTGTCCATTCTTACGCGGAGAAAATCGCTAAAGATGAATCGGCTACCGGCCTGACCGAAGCTGCTGTTTATGGGGAAGCTCTATTAGGCGGGTTTGAGGTTGTTTTTGCTGTCACGGATTCCCGGTTTATCATGGGAGCGATGGGGTCTGTTGTCGGTGAAAAGATTACCCGCGCCTGCGAGCTTTCTTTAAGGGATAAGAAACCTTTGATTATTGTTTCCGGTTCCGGCGGAGGGGCGAGGATGTATGAAGGTATGTTTTCCCTTATGCAAATGGCGCGGACTTCCGGAGCTTTATCTAAGTTGAAGGAAAGTAATGTCCCCTATATTTCGGTTCTTACTCATCCTACAATGGCCGGTGTTTTAGCTTCCTTTGCCGGTCTTGGCGATGTTATGATAGCTGAACCTCAGGCTTTAATCGGGTTTACAGGCCCCAGGGTTATTGAACAGACAATGAAACAGAAACTGCCGGAAGGGTTTCAACGGTCGGAATTTAATTTAGAGCACGGTTTAATTGATATGATTGTTTCGAGAAAAGAGCTGAGAGGGACTTTGATTAAGCTTTTAGGATACTTTTCTCTTACACTTCGCAAGAATTAGATTTCTTACACTTCGGGAGTGTAAGAAAAGGACACTTCCGAAGTGTCTTAGTGCTTACCCTTGCAACCTAAATGTTTGATGGATAAACAAATAGAAAAGTACCGGCAGTTTTTGCTTCTGTTTTCCCTGTTATGGGTAAACTTAAACCTCTTAGCTGTCAGGTATTACCCTCAGCTTAAAGACTTTGATGTCTCAAAACTGTCTTCTTCAGACTTAAACCTTTTGTTTTTGCTGGCGGTATCCAGCCTGATTAGTTTAGCCGCGAGTTCTGTTTACATCTATCGCCTTGCGGCAAAGTTAAAGATTAAAAGTTTCTCTCCTAAAATTATAACCGGCTTATTTGTTATTGTTTCCTTATCCTTAGG
>CAZSRG010000049.1:0-6912 GCA_964609315.1 uncultured Planctomycetia bacterium | reverse complement strand
ATATATTGTTAAACTGTTAAATTGATAAATTGCTAAACAAAGATAGAGGACAGAAGGCAGAAGATGGAATCCGATATTACACTTCGTAAGAATAACCTACAAACACTTACGAAGTTATCAGGGTAGCGAGTGGCAAATAGCGGTTCTTTCACCTACGAGGCGGCCTTTAGGCCCTCGTAGGTGACGCGACTGGTAGTTTTAGATTTTGGATTTTGGGATTGAATTTACCTAAGGAAGAAGATATAATTAAACTTAAGGAATAACAATACACGATACGCCGTACGTAATACGATTCCGCCGCGTGAAGAGAAGGGGAACGGTTAAAAAATGAATGCCCGAGAAAAGGACAGTCCCAATAAGGATATGTCTGACAGCACGTTGAATTTTTACATAGACCCCTTTACTAAAGCCTATAACCGGGTTTTTCTTTTTCGGTTTATACCTCAAAAAATAGGAGCCCTCCCTCCTAATACAAAATCCGCCCTGTTTATGATTGATTTAGACAATTTCAAAAACATAAATGATACCTACGGCCATTTATCCGGTGATAAAGTCCTTGAGCAGGTTGCTGATGCCTTGAAGAAATCTTTGAGAGACAACGACTATCTAATTCGTTATGCCGGAGATGAATTTGTCGCGGTTTTGATGGATATTGATTTATCAACTTCTTATAAAGTAGTCGGCCGCCTTATGGATAATGTCCAGTCTTCTAAAATATTCATGGGGGGAAAAACCGTTAATCAAACTGTGAGTGTAGGTTTTTCTTTATATCCCGATGATGCTAAAGATGTTGAGAGTCTTGTTAAGTATGCTGACCAGGCTTTATACTTAGCAAAACGCAGAGGAAAGAACAACTTTGCTTATTTCAAAGAAGTTAATATAAGCCAGATAAGCGCGAAAGTCGCTATGGATTCTTTTCCCTGCGCAGAATTCATAGACCGCGGAGACGAGATAAACTTGATTGATAGTAAGCTTAAAGAAGTTAAGGAGAAAGGCCTTTTCCATGGCGTCATTGTTAAAGGAGATTCAGGTGTTGGTAAAACCCGATTGCTTAAACAGTCAACGGGGATTGCTAAAGATAAAGGGTTTGAAATAGTTTCTTTCAGTTTTTCTCAGAGAGACGCTTCTCTGCCTTTCACGGCAATAGGCAGGGTTTTTGATGTTTATTTGAAGGAAAAATTTGTACAAGACAGAATAAAAGTTAAAAAGATTTTAGGGCTTATTTCTCAAAAAGACAGAGATATCTTATCTTCTGTAATTAGTTTAATCAAGGAGGTATTCCCTTTGTCTAAAGAGAGCTCAGGAGATAAGGAAACTATTGCTAAATCGTTTAGGTCTTTGATAAATGCCCTTGTTTCTGAAAATGGGTTAGTCTTTTTATCTTTTGATAACAGCCAGTATGCCGATTTATCTTTCTGGAGTTTCTTGGAAAACCTTATTCAATCTGCCGAAGAAAGTAAAGGGATTTTCCTGCTTATGGGTCTGTCTGACCCTTTGTCTAAAGATATCCCTAATCTATCCGATTTAAAAAAAGCTGTCAGCCGTATGGGGAAAATCTCTTCCATTGATGCTGTTTCCTTGAAATATTTTACCGAAGAAGATACGGAGAAAATGATAGAAGCCCTCTTTAAAGGGCTGGGGAAAATTAAAAATTTAACCGAGCCGGTTTTCAAAGTGACAAAAGGTAATCCGTTCTTTGTTGAAGAAATGCTTAAATATTTTGTGGATAAATCACTGATTTATTTTGATGACGACATGTGGAAAATAAAAAAACTGCAGGATAAAATGATTCCTAATTCTATAACTGAAATAGTGAAGAAACGGCTGGAAAACCTTGATCCGGAAATAAAAGATACATTGCTTATTTCTTCAGTTGTGGGCGACAGCATAGATGCCAAGGTATTAAGTAAGGTCCGGGATGTTTCAGAAAGCGATATTTTGGAAATACTTGACAAAGCTAAAAGCTTGAGACTTATCCGCGAAGAGGATGACGGGTTCGGTTTTCATAATGTTATAAAAAAAATCGCATTGACCGAGATTCCCGATTCCCGCAAAAAGGATATTTACGGAAAAGTTTCCGATGCCCTAATGGATGTTTATAAAGATAATATAGAAACGGTAAGTTTCCGCCTGGCAAAAATGTTCAATAAAGTCGAGGATGTGGACAGGCTGAATAAATTATCTAAGATGGTTAATTCCAGCGCGTCCAATGTGATGGATTCCGATAAGATACTTGAGTATATGGAAGAGTTGACAGAAGCGGCGAAGGAAGATGAGCTGTTTGCTGAGGCTAAGGCTATTGGAGAAGAAGATATTGAAGAAGCGGTAAAATTGCTGGGGGTTTTTCAGCAGGGGTTAAAGAATTTCAAATTGTATCCTAAGGGAAGTAAAATACGTGAATCCGCGGTAAATGACTTGTATGTGTGTATGGTTAATATTATAAAAAAATATGAAGCTGTTAACATCAGCGAAGTGGAGAGATCTTTGGTAGTTAACCAGAGAAGAATAACTCCCCGGTTAGCCAAGTTTGTAGATGTAGAAGATATTGTCAATCTGTTAATTGACAGGGATATAAAATCGATTCTTTTTATTAAAGGTCTTCTGCCGGAGGAATTGAACGCTTTTTTAGAGGTAATAGTTTTAGAAAGGGAAGAAAGATATTTACTCGGCGAGTGGAAAGAGCTCTTAGCTGATAGGAAAATGGAGCATATCTCTGTAAATAAAGCCTTGTATCTTCCTCCCCGCCGGAGCAGTAAATCTTCTTTAATTAAAGATAAGTTAGAGAATGCGGAATTGTTGGATTTTATCTTAGGTAAAGTTTCCGGGCGGGATATTGATAATGTAAATATTACTTCCGCGATAAGGAAAAACCCTAAGCTTCTTTCTGATGAGTTATTAAAAGCAGCTGATGCCGCGCAGGTTTTGGACAGTAATATTGACAGGGTAAAGATGATATCTCAAGGGATGAGAAAAATCAGTGATTTTGCCGAAGAAGGAAAACTAACAAATGTTTCAGATAGTGATGAAAAAATAGACAGGAATATAGGACATAGTATTGCTGATGTTTTTATGGGGTTTGATGGCCGCACAAAAAACCAGTTAATCAGAAGAATTGATTCTTTAGATGACCCTATAGCTAAATTGATAATGTCCTTAGATAAAAATTCTTTTACTTTGCTTATTCGGGATATATGCTCTTGCGGCGAGTCTATATGGGGGCTGGTAAAATCGAGGATGAAGTTATCTGAGATTTTAGAAAAAAGCTCTTTCCCCTATAAGGATATTTTCGACGCGGAAATAAGCCGGAGCCTTAGTTCAGAAGAAGAGATAAAAACGGTAAAAGGTGAAATAGATTATTCCGCGTTAGGAATTGAGATAAGAGTTTCTGATTTGCTGAAGATGGATAAAGATATGATAGCTGAGGTTACTGATAATGATGTTGTAGATATTCTTGAAGAAATAATTATTTCAGGGAACCACTCAGCTTTCAAGAAAATGTTTGTTCATCTCCGTGATGCGGCTATTGAGTTCCCGGACATCCTCAAAACAAAGGTGCGGGATATTTATACAGCGGGTTTTTCTAAAGCTTATCCGCTCCGCGGGAAGCATAAACATCTTGCTGATTTTTTCGCTGATTTATTCTCGCCTGCTAAGAAAGGACGTCCTAAAGAAGCGCTTAATTATTCTTTAAGTCTTTCTGAAGAATTAATAACTGTGCTTGCTCTTGACAGGTTTCAGCGCAGAGAAGAAGCTGAGAATATAGAGATATATTTAAATCTTCTGGAGATTATTCAGGGGGAAGGAAATACATTGGCTCCGGAAGAGGCGGCGCAGTGGGCAGCAAATTTTGGTTTTAAGAAAGTAGTTAAAGATGTCTTCAACTCATATATAAACGGAATTATACCTATTGAATCAATTAACCGATATCCGGATAAGTTAAGCCGGCTGTTGAGCTATGAGTCGGATGAAATAATTGAAGACTTTCTGAAGAGGATAACTGCTTCTTATGATCCTTTTGAACAGTTTGTCCTTGTCAGGAAAATAGGCCCTTTTGTGTCATTGTTGGAAGATAAGGCCTTAATGAAATTCACCCAAAAAAGTATCGACAGCTTAAAGAGTGAAACCTTCGCGAATATACTGAGTTATCTTGATAAAGATAAATTTAAATCAGCTATGCAGTCTTTATATTCCATATCTGATGACGCGCATAGAGAAATTATCCTTAATGTAATAAGCGGGATGCGGAAGGATTTGGTCGAACCTTTGTTTGATCCCTTTATGGAAGAAGAAACCTCGAATAAATTAAAAGATAAAGTAAAAAGTATTTTCCGTAGATAGAAAAAGAATAACATCATATCGCGTCTTTCCCTATATTATGTATCGCGCAATACGCACGACGCGTCACGCATGACAAAAATCGCAATACGCATTACACATGCCAAAATAGGCAGTGTCAGGAGTTGTATGAAGAAGTATGGGCAGAGGGAAGGAAATACTAAATCCTAAGCGCTAAATCCTAAACAAACTCAAAATGAAGAAAACCCAAAACAATATAGTTTGAAGCAAAAGCAGTATATTTATTAATGTTTTGAGTTTAAAACATTTGAGTTTTAGGTTTATTTAGAATTTAGAGTTTGCTTTTTAGGATTTATTTAGAATCACCCTGCGGCTAAAGAGTTTTAGAAAATAAGGATATTCTTTCATTTGGTTATTAAACTTTTGACAATATGCCAAAATAAGGTGGGATAGTATATGCGTTTAGAGAGGAGGAAGTTAGCTTCTTTAGGGCAAATTTTAATAAGGGCGGGGAAGATTACATCTGAACAGTTAAAGGATGCCTTGAAAACCCAGAAAGATTTGTGCCCTAATAAGTTTCTTGGGGAAATTTTAGTTGATAAGAAATACATCAGCAGGGATGAGCTTTATGACGCTATAGCCTTACAGTTTTTATATCCTTATTTAGACTTGCGCCGGTATAAGTTCAATCAGGATGTAATTAATCTTATCCCTAAAGAGATAGTCCTGCATTATAAGGTTATTCCTCTGGATAAATTTGGTGATATTCTTACAGTAGCTTTGCTGAATCCTTTGGACGAACCTGCTTTGACTGCTGTAAGCAGGATTACCGGTTTAAAAATAAGAGTTTTTGTAACTTCCTGTGAAATCATGAAGGAATCTTTAAATTTAATTTATAAGTAATGGATAAGAAAGAAAAACATCAGGAAGAAGCCGAGGATATAGTAATAAAAGAAGAAGAAGGACAGCCGGTTGTTCAGGAGGTTTCCGGAGAGGTTTCTTTTTCTAAAGATTCTTACGCGATGAAGGTTGTTAAACAGACGATAATTGATGCTGTAGAAAGAAAGGTCAGCGATGTTTTTATTGAACCTTTAGAGGATGCCTTAAGGATACGTTACCGTGTAGACGGGCTGTTATGCAAAGTTAACAGCTTTCCTCCGGAGTATTCTTCGTCTGTAGTCAGTTGTGTGAAAGTTCTTTCCGGCTTAGATATAGCTGAGCACCGTTTTCCTCAGGACGGAAGGTTTCGTATGATGGTTGCCGGCAGAGCCGTTGATTTTAGAGTATCAATCCTTCCGGCTAATTTGGGGGAAAAAGTCGTATTGAGAGTTTTGGACAAAAGCAACGCAAGCTTAAATCTTGACGAGTTAGGCTTTGTTGAGAATGATATTGAAATTTTGAAAAGAAATTTGCAAAAGCCTTACGGGATGATCCTTGTCTGCGGTCCGACAGGTTCCGGCAAGACGACCACTCTCTATTCCGGGCTTAAGTTTATTGATTCTATAGAAGCAAATATTGTAACTGTTGAGGATCCCATAGAATTTCAGTTGGGAGGAATTAATCAAGTAGCGGTCAATGAGAACTTGGGCCTTACTTTTGCCGCGGTATTACGTTCCATCTTGCGTCAGGATCCTGATATTATTATGATTGGGGAAATACGCGATTTTGAAACAGCCGATATTGCCGTCAAGGCTTCTCTGACCGGGCATCTGGTCTTATCTACTCTGCATACTACAACAGCTACAGCGGCGGTTGTCAGGTTTATCAATATGGGGATTGAGCCGTTCTTGGTTGCTTCTTCTTGTCTGGTTACCGCGTCACAGGCTCTTTTGAGAGTCCTTTGCGAGAGATGCAAAAAAGAATCTTCTCCGCCGGAATCTTTAATCGAAGATTTTCGCAGTTTTAATCTTCCTCTTCCTCAAGATGTTAAATATTATACACCTCAAGGCTGCAGATTTTGTAATAATACCGGTTTTTTAGGCAGGGTAGGGATAATTGAGGTAATGGAGTTAGACAGTGAATTGCGTGAAATGCTTATTAAAAAAGAAACAGAATCAGTATTGAGGAATTATGCGGTAAAAAGAGGCATGAAGACTTTGAGGGAAAAAGCTCTCCATAAAGTCGCCGAAGGCTTGTTAACTATGGAAGAAGCTTATAGAGTGACGATGGGGATTTGATTTGTAAGCCGCAGAAGGATTAGTAATTTCTAATGGCGGTTTCTTTTAACCCAAATAATGCGGTTAGCATTATTTGCCCGCTTGTGCCCGTAAGGGTAAAAGGTCGGGGTTACCTAAGGGGAAAAGGCTGTGTACTCTTTAGTACAACCGCTGTTTAATGTAACTATTTAGGCTGTCGGGCATTATGAGCATTTTGCGATCTCAACAGCATTTACCCGGTTAAGTATTAGGTATTGAATGCGCAGACATAGTGAAGCCTAAACAAATCCCTGCCTACGCCAAGGCTTCCATCGGCTTCGCCAAGAGGCGAGCGGCAGGCAGGCAAAATCAAAATGATTAAAATTCAAAAGGTTCTTCATAACTCATTGAAAAGAAATTTGTTTTGAACATTTGAATCAATGAGACTTAGACTTTTTCGAAGAAAAAGTCTATAGCCGAA
>CAZSRG010000048.1:0-10059 GCA_964609315.1 uncultured Planctomycetia bacterium | reverse complement strand
GTTACCTAAGGGGAAAATGCTGTGTACTCTTTAGTACAACCTCTGTTTAATGCAACTATTTAGGCTGCCAGGCGTTATGAGCATTTCGCGCTTTCAAGCGCGAAGCCTACCCTTAGGATACAGCATTTTCCCAGTCAAAAAAACGGTTAGTAAACCAGCCTCCATCCTCCCAGTTTATGATAAGGGCTACCGTATTGACTGTGTTTACTAACCGTTAAGTTTTTAACTAATCCTTGGCAATAGCTATTGTTATTAATCCGACTAAAACCAGAAATAACCCCGCGCATCCTTTTATCAAATCCCGAAGATGAGTCCACCAATGAACAGCAAGAAGTATACCTGCCACAACAAAGGCAATCCCTAAAATAAATTTCAGGATAGTCTTTGCCACTTCAGATGCCGGTTTCTTGTCCTTCTTCTCCGCCTGGGGCTGATCATTCTGTTTTGCCTCTTCAACCATAAACACCTCCTCTTTACATACAATTATTACGGGCAGACACAAAGCCCGCCCTGCCTATCTCTCTTTCTTCCTGCGCTTCTAAAGCCTAGCCAAATCTTAAAAGCAAACTCTAAATCCTAAACTTTTCAGCCATAGGCTGATCCGCCTCAGGCGGAAAATTCCAATTTCCAAATGTTCTAAACTTTGTTTTGAATTTTGTATTTTGAACATTTGATATTGTTTAGTATTTAGAATTTAGTGCTTAGGATTTATTTATTATTAGGGGTTAGAATTTCCTCTTCCTAAGGCTCCTATCCCTGAAGCCGGTTTTTAATTATACCAAAAAATTAATCTTTTTGAACCTTAAATTTTAAATTCTTAACTCTATCAGAAGGCCGGGATTTCCACCTGCGGTGAATCCAGCCCCATAATTCCGGATAAGAACGAACCCATCTTTCTATTATTTTAGTCAATTTTACCGCGTTTACAAGAACTGTTTCATTTTTGTCATCTTTTTTCTCTAAAGGGACTTTCTCCTCAATAAAGATAATATGCCGGCCCCCGCTCTTCCTCACAATAAACACCGGAACAACCGCGGATTCAGACCGCAGGCCCAAAACAACCGGCCCGACCGGAGTAGCGGCTAATTTTCCAAAGAATTTGACCCATACCCCGCCGGTGCCGAAGTTCTGGTCCATCTGGATAACCAGTATCTCGTTTTTCTCTAAGGCCTTTAGAGAATCAAAAACTGCTTTCTTGCGCGGATAGGAGAAGATAGTTTTTACTCCGGAATCATCCCTTAACTTTTGAATAAACCTCCCTGTCCTTTGATCGCGCATAGGCACAGCCATAGTGTTTACTGTATATCCTTCCTTGGCAAGCCTAAGGCACATCAAAGGAAAGTCTCCAAAATGAGCAGTCAGAGCTATAACTCCACGGCCTTCCTCCAAGGCTTTATCTAAAGTTTCTTTACCGGATATTTCGACTCTCTCTTTTATCAACTCCGGCCTCCTCAGGAAATAAAACATCTCCCAGCTTGCCTCGCCCATAAACTTAAAACATTCACGGGCTGTATGCCCTATTTCTCTTTCGCTCCTGTTGTTATTAAAAGCTGTCCTTAAACTCTCTAAGGCAATCCTCCTGTGTTTAAAAGAAAAGATATACCCCAATAAGCCGAACACCCGGCCGAAAAAGAGGACAAAACTTAGAGGCAGGAATTTAATGGTATAAAATGTCCAGCTCATTAATACCCAACCCGTACCACGGGAGAACTTTTTCTTCCACTCCTTGTTCATAATAATCCCTGCCTGCCACCGGTTTACCGGTTCATCCTTAAAGTTTATATCCTATCTTCCTGACAAACTCTTTCCTCCAAATAACATCTTCTTCTTTCTCTACGCCTTTAGGAGAAGACCCGTCAATAACGCCTAAAATCCCCCTGCCCTGCTTAGTTTCACAGACTACAACCTCAACAGGATTAGCCGTAGCACAGAATATCCGGCATACTTCAGGAACCATCTTCAAAGAATTCAAAACATTTATAGGGAACCCTTCCTTTATAGCGATAAAAAAACTGTGGCCCGCCCCGATATCTTCCGCGCTTCTCAGAGCAAAGTCTTTGAGAAAAGAATCGTTTCCCTCGGCCCGAATCAGGCATTTACCCGAAGCTTCACAAAAGGCAAGGCCGAACTTTAATGCCGGAGAAGATGTAACCAAAGATTCGTATAAATCTTCCGCTGTCTTTATAAAATGCGCCTGGCCGATAATGATATTTACATCTTCGGGCGGCGATACTTTAATGATTTTTATTTCCATCCTCTGCCTCCTCTCTCGCGCTATGGTATTGTCAACAATATTTTTGTTATTACGGGCGGCCACAAGGCCCGCCCCTACTGCCTATCTCTCTTTTTTCCCACGCTTCTAAAGCCTAAACAAATCCTGAAAGCAAACTCTAAACTCTAAACCCTAAACAATTTCAAATGTCAAATGTTCTAAATCCTAAACTAAACTCTAAATTCTAATACCAAATGTTCTAAACTTTGTTTTGGATTTTGTATTTTGAACATTTGAGATTGTTTAGCATTTAGGATTTAGCGCTTAGGATTTATTTATTATTTGGCCCTTCTGTCCTCTATCTATTTTCTATTTGCTATTTGCCAATTCGGACAGCTTTGAGCCCTGACAAAAGCACCGTTAGTATCAGAAAAACCAGTCCCGAATTTATCCGGCTGTATATTGAACGGCTGTTTATCAAAGAAACTTCCGAAAATCTAATACCCTGAACAAAAACATTTTTATTGCCTAAAGATACCCGCCGGGAAATCTTTCCCTGAGGAGATATTATACAGCTTATTCCGGTATTGGCAACTCTCACTAAAACCCGCCTGTTCTCGACTGCCCTGAAAACCGCGCTTTGAAGATGCTGGCCAGCCTCAGGATAACCTTTAAACCAGGCATCATTAGTTATGTTTACCAAAAGGTTTGCGCCTCTTTTAACAAACTCCTTTACGAAATCGGGGAAGACATCTTCAAAACATATAGGCGAAGATATCTTAGCCTTTCCATAAGAAAATACCGTATATTCTTTTCCCGGGTTTATGTCTCCCAAAGAATTCAAAACATCTATAAAAGGAAGGTAGTCCCGAAAAGGGACATACTCTCCAAAAGGAACCAGTTTTATCTTCTTGTATACACCGGTTATACCTGAATCTTTATCTACTAACAGAGCCGTGTTGTAAAAAAGCCCTTTCTCCTCAATCACGGTTCCTATTAGTCCATCCCTTCCCAAACGGCTGAAGAATTGTTCAATCTCCTTTAGGTTCAGTTCCGAAACCGCATCCGGCCATGAAGCCTCGGGAAAAATAAGCAGAGAATCCAAAGGCGCCTGCCTGCCTAACTTAAACAGCTTTTCCCTGTTAATTAAACTATACCCCTCAGCCCATTTTTCTTCCCGCGTTATATTAGGCTGGATGATGCTTAAAGACAGTTTAGCCTCTTTGCTATAATCTTTACGCAAAACAAAATAACTGTATTCCAATGATAGGGCCATCAGAAAAACAAAAACCAACGCCTGCAGAAAAACAGGTTTTCTCTTTGGTTTGGCAAGTCCCGTTAGATGTTTACTATCTAACAGGATAAACAGGTTAAACAGGACAATATTAGCGTAAACAATCAGGAAAGATATTCCCCAAACTCCGGTTATCCCGGCAGGCTGGATAAGCCATAAGTTCTTATACTGGCTGTACCCTAGTAACCCCCATCCGAATCCCCCGAAAGAAGCCCTCACATATTCCAAAACAACCCATAAAAAAGCGGGGCTGGCCGAGAGGTATCTGCCCCTTCCGCAAAAAAAGGACTTACACAACAAGCCAAAGAACAGCCAGTATAGAGAAAGGTAAATTAGAAGAATGGCCAGCCCCAAGCGGGAAACAAATCCTATCCAAAAGATCACCGTCAGAAAATGGGATAATCCGGCCAAATACGAAAAGAGCAGAGACAGTTTAAAAGATGATTTCTTTAATACATAGAATAAGGGAATCAAGGAAAACCAGCAAAGGAAGGACAGACAAGCTGAATTTAGGCTCAAACCGGATATTACACCGCCCGCTATACTCAAAAGCAAAAACTTAAACATTACCTTCCGCAGCACTTTTTATATTTTTTCCCGCTTCCGCAAGGACAGGGATCGTTACGGCCTATCTTTTTCCCTGAAAACTTAGCCTTAACTTTGGCAGGCTGAGGAACAGGCTGGCTGTCTTGAGAATCTAAGGAGGAATATTCGCTATGCACAAAGTTCCGGGGTAATTGAGCAAAGACTCCAGCCATCCTTTCAGGCTGTTCTTTTATCTCTACTCTAAACACTAAGTCTAAAACCCCTTCCCGGACAGAGTCCAGCATATCCATAAATGCCCGGTATGATTCCTGCTGGTATTCTTCAACCGGGTTTCTTTGTCCGTAAGCCCGCAGATGAATACCTTCTTTAAGGTTATCCAAAACCAAAAGGTGCTCTTTCCAGCGGGAATCGATTATCTGCAGATAAACCATCTTCTCTAAAAACCTGGCGTTATCCGCGCCTGTATGCCTTTCCTTTTCCTCATAGGCAAACTTAATCCGGCCGAAGATTTCCTCTTCAATCTCCTGAGGAGACCGGCGTTCCATAACATCTCTCCCTACATCAACCCCGAACCTGATTTTGAGCTCTCTTATAAATTTATCTTTTTCTATCTCAATATTCTCGGCCTCCTGAGAAAAGATAAAGGTTATCTTATCTTTCAAAGATTCTCTGCACATATCCAATATTTCCTTTTTCAAATCCTCCCCTTCAAGAATCTCCTTTCTTTGAGAATAAACCACTTCTCTCTGCTTATTCATAACATTATCAAAATCCAAAAGCTGTTTCCTTATTTCAAAGTTATGAGCCTCAACTTTTCTCTGAGCCACTTCTATAGAACGGGTAACTAAAGCATGCTCTATGGGCTGGTCTTCAGGAAGGCCAAACCTTTCCATTATTCCTATAATTTTCTCCGATCCGAACAGCCGCATTAAATCATCCTCCAAAGATATGTAAAACTTAGAAGACCCTGGATCCCCCTGCCGGCCGGACCTCCCCCTCAGCTGGTTATCTATCCTCCTGGCCTCGTGCCGTTCAGTGCCGATAACATGAAGGCCTCCTAACTCAACAACCTTTTTATGTTCAGCTTCAAACTCCCGGCTGTATTCTTCCATTAACTTCTTAAACTCTTGTTTATATTCCGGGCTCTGAGAAGAAATCTTTTTCTGGCGAAGAATACTTTTAACTAAATATTCCGGGTTGCCGCCTAAAATGATATCCGTCCCTCTTCCGGCCATATTTGTAGCTATGGTCACCTGTTTAAACCTCCCGGCCTGGGCTACAATATTGGCTTCTCTCTCATGGTATTTAGCATTCAATACCTGGTGAGCCAATCCTTTCTGCTTTAACAGAAAAGAAAGTCTTTCAGACTTCTCTATAGAAGTCGTCCCTACCAATACCGGCCGGCCGGCGTTGTATAGTTCTTCTATTTCCTCAACCACAGCTTTAAACTTTCCCTCTTCAGTTTTATAGATGAGGTCGGGAAAGCTATCTCTCCTTAAAGGTTTGTTGGTAGGAATAACCGTAACATCTAATTTATATATATGCTTAAACTCCTGAGCTTCAGTATAAGCGGTGCCGGTCATACCGGACAATTTAGAATACATCTTAAAATAATTCTGGAGGGTTACCGTAGCCAAAGTCTGAGATTCTTCCTGTATTTTCAACCCTTCTTTTGCCTCAATTGCCTGGTGAAGCCCGTCTGACCAGCGCCGGCCGGGCATAAGCCTGCCGGTAAACTCATCAACAATAATCACCTTGTTATCTTTAACAATATATTCTTTATCACAGGAGAAAAACTCCTTTGCCCTTAAAGCCTGGCGGATATGGTGCGGCCATTCGGTATATATGTCCGCATATAAGTCTTCTATGCCTAAAAGCTTCTCGCATTTTTTTAATCCTTGCTCAGTTAGATTTACAGACTGGGTTTTCTCATCAGCTAAATAATCAAACCTATCTTCTAAATTAACTCCTTTGTACTTTGCTTCTATTTCGTCTTTTTCTAAAATCCTCCTGCCCTTAAGCTTTAAAGCTGCCTTTTTTGCCTCGTAGTATTTATCGGTTGATTCTTCCGTAGGGCCGGAAATTATCAAAGGCGTCCTTGCCTCATCAATAAGGATAGAATCAACCTCATCAACAATAGCGTAAAAATGCCCCCTTTGAACCATCTCGTCTAAACGCATAACCATATTATCCCGCAGATAATCAAATCCGAATTCGTTATTTGTCCCGTAGGTTATATCGCAGCTGTAATTAGCTTTTCTTTCCGAAGGCATCATCCCCTGTTGAATAACCCCTGCTGTCAACCCTAAGAATTCAAACACCGGCCCCATCCAATCCCTGTCCCTGCGGGCAAGATAATCATTAACCGTTATTATATGGACTCCCTCCCCAGACAAAGCGTTTAGATAGGCGGAAAGGGTAGCAACTAAAGTTTTCCCTTCACCAGTTGCCATTTCAGCAATCCCCCCTTTGTGAAGGACAATACCTCCTAAAAGCTGAGAATCAAAATGGCGCATGCCTATTGACCTGTTTGCCGATTCCCTCACTAAGGCAAAAGCTTCCGGGAGGACAGAATCAAGAATCTCTGAAACTTTCTTTACCCGTAAATCTTTATCGGATATACCGGAAACCTTTTCACCAACAAGGCGCTTAATTTCCAGTGTCCGTTCAGCGAAGAAACTGTCGGGCTTATCCCTTAATTCCGCTTCCTTAGAATTAACCTCAGCGACTATCTTTGAATATTCCACGATTTGGGAAGCTGAGGGGAGAGGGATTTCGTTATTTAAAACAATATCCACTTTAGGATTCAGCTTATCAATTTTCCTCTGATGAGACCTTATAAAATATTTCTTAAACATATTATCCTTTCACCTTCAACTCTAAATATCCCATCCTAACCCTTTCCGCGCGAATGGATTAAAGATTCTTCTATAAACCTTCCGATATCTCCGTCTAAAACAGCCTGGGCATTTGGAACCTGATAATTTGTCCGGTGATCCTTTACCATCAGATAGGGATGAAGGACATAGGAACGAATTTGAGAACCCCACTCAATCTTCTTTTTATCACCGGAAACTTTCTCCATCTGCCTGCGATTTTCTAATTCCGCCCGCTGGTACAGCCTTGATTGGAGAATATTCAAAGCTGTATATTTATTCTGATGCTGAGACCTCTGAGACTGGCAGGACACAACTATGCCCGTAGGCAAATGGGTAATCCTCACAGCCGAATCAGTAACATTGACATGCTGCCCGCCCGCCCCACTTGAATGAAAAGTGTCTATTCTCAATTCCTCAGGTTTTATATCTATCTTAATTATACCGCTGACTTCAGGGATAACATCTACCGAAGCAAAAGAAGTATGCCTCCGTTTATTAGAATCAAAAGGGGATATTCTCACCAGCCTATGCACCCCTTTTTCCGTCTTGAGGTACCCATAAGCATAGACCCCCCTGACAATAAAGGTAACACTTTTTATTCCGGCTTCTTCTCCATTTACAATATCCGTCAACTCCCAATTATAGCGGTTAGATTCCGCCCAGCGGGTATACATCCTAAAAAGCATCCCAGCCCAATCACAGGCTTCAGTCCCTCCGGCTCCGGAATTAATACTCACAATGGCATTTTCTTTGTCAAACCTGCCTGACAAAAACAGCTTTAATTGAAACTTATCTATCTTTGCCGACAGCTTATCTATCTCCTTTTCTACCTCTCCGCTCAAAGAAGAGTCTTCTTCAATTAAAGGCATTAACTCACCTGCCGCGGAAACTTCTTTATCTATACTTTCCCAGTTTTTTAGAGTTTCTGTAAGTCCTTTTAATTCGCTTACTGTTTTCCGGCTGGTTTCCGTATCGTTCCAGAAGGAAGGGCTGCCCATAGCAAGCTCTATAGCTGAAATTTTAGACCTGATTTTGGTTAAGTCAAAGATAGTCTCCCAATTCTTTTATCTTTTCCTGCATTTTCTGCTGTGCCCTGATTAAGTCTTTAATATCCTTTGCCATTTGAATTCCTCCTAACGCTAATTTACGCTAACCCTTTTTAACGCTAATTGCCGCTAATCCCTATTGCTGTTTTTGTTCAGCAATTTAACACTTCATCAGTTTAACAGTGAACTGATCTATCATCAGATGTCGTGCTGAATCTTCATCTTCATCTCTTCTTTGCGGTCAGAAAAACTGACTGCCGATTCAGGGCTGATAACCCCTTCTTTAACTAATTTGAGAAGGCTCTGCTCAAAACTAACCATACCGTAAATAGCGCCTTCTTCTATATACCGTCCAATCTCCCAGATTTTTGACTCCCTGATCAAACGGGAAACTGTCGGGCTCAAAGTCATAACTTCACAGGCAGGAATAAGCCCGCCGGCGTCTTTATGAGGAATAAGCCTCAAAGACACTACCCCTTTCAGCAGTTGAGACAACTGCATTAATACCTGGTCGTGCTGATAGGGAGGGAAAAAGCTTATTATCCTCTCAACTGTCTGGGACGCGTTTACTGTATGCATGGTTGAGAAAACCAGAACCCCGGTATCCGCGGCGTCTAACGCCGCGCGCATTGTTTCTTCATCGCGGATATTGCCGATGAAAATAACGTCCGGAGAATGTAAAGCAAACTGCTTAAGGGCGGAAAAATAATCGGAAACATCCTTGCCTACCGCTCTCTGATTTATCAATGACTTCTTATCCTTGAAAGTAAATTCTATCGGTTCTTCTATAGAAAGAATATGTTTTTTACACTCCCGGTTAATTTTCTCAATCATAGAAGCTATGGTTGTAGATTTACCGCTGCCGGTAGTCCCAGTAACTAAAACAAGGCCTCTTCTCTCTCCGCAAAGGCCGCCTAAAACTTTAGCCGGAAGATTTAACTGTTCAAAAGTAGAGACCCGCAAGTCAATTTTCCTCACAACCATAGTCAGGGTATTGCGCTGGAAAAAAATGCTTACCCTCATTCTCCAGTATTCCTTATAATAAAACGCGCCTTCATAATTCCTGTTTTTATTCAGCCAGTCTAAATTATCGTCTTCCACTATTTCTTTAACAATTAAAGATATATCCTCAACCGTAAGCTTTTCCTGATTCTTTATGTCTTCCACCTCGCCGAGAACGCGTATACGGGGCAGAGCTCCGGCCCTAAGAAATAAATCAGAAGCATTCGCCTTTATCATTTCGTCTATATACTTATCAATTACCATCTCTCACCTCCCTCTTTAGTGATCGACCCACATTGTCAAAAACATTTAAGCCCAAAATCATCGATACCCAAGTCATTTTCAATAACCAAGTGCCGAATTAAACAACTTTCTCATATTCTTTGGCTACCTGTCCCGATATTTCATCGGGGTTGGAATTTGGCTATTGGCCATTACTTTCCGCCAGAGGCGGATCAACCTTTAACTAAGGTTGTTGTTACTTGGTAATTGTGTCTTTTTTAAAAAACTATCTTTGGATTAAGGCCTTTGCTTCGTCCTTTATTAATCCTTTAATCCCAACTCAACACTCTATCTTAACCAAAGCCAAAGATTACTTAGTTATTTTATCACATCTTTTATAATTTTCTCTAAATTTATTAAAATTCTCTTGATTCTTTCTCCCCCGGAATACCCTCCCAAAGATCCGTCAGTTTTAACAACTCTGTGGCAGGGAACAATCAAAGGGAAAGGGTTTTTGTGTAAAGCCCGGCCCACTGCCCTATAGGCACTGGGCTTCCCTATTTTCTCCGCTACCCACTTGTAGCTTCTGACTTGCCCTAAAGGAATCCTCATAACGCACTTATAGACTTCCTTCTCAAAAGAAGTAAAACTCCTCTTTCTTACAGCTTCGGATTCTTTGGATTCGGGATTTCGCCATGGAGCGAAACCCCACATTGAAAGCCCTTCATTCACATTCACACCCCCGCCGAAGCGGCTTTCTGGCGCGTGGGTGATTTTAAACAGATTTCCCTTTTTATCCATCTTTCTTTCCGATTAACCCAAATAATGCGGTTAGCATTATTTGCCCGCTTGTGCCCG
>CAZSRG010000047.1:0-10454 GCA_964609315.1 uncultured Planctomycetia bacterium | reverse complement strand
AGGCTGCCGGGCATTATGAGCATTTTGCGCTCTCAACAGCATTTTCCCGGTTAATAATAAATTTTTCGGTTTGCCTGTTGTTCGCTTTCTGTCTTTTGTTTTAAAGGACAGATGATTCAGTTAGTGGTAGCGGCAAAAGTTGTATGAAAAAATGCGGGCAAAACGATTGATCTTAAAGAAATCGTTTTTAAAAGAAACAATCATCAAGATACAATGCCCTCAGCCAAAGGCTGATCCGCCTCCGGCGGAAAAGAATAACCAATATCCAAATTTCAACCCCGATGAAATATTGGGGCAGGTAGTCAAAGAATATGAGAACATTATTTAGTCTGGTTATTGAAAATGACTTGGTTATCGATGATTTAAACTGAAAATATTCTCGACAATACGCGGGTAGTAAGCGAGGAGGGCTTTTATGAGGAAAGATTTAGCCAAAAAAAGAGTCTTTATGATTGCCGGCCATGCCCATTCGGGCAAGACGACTTTGTCGGAAGGCCTTCTTTTTAAAACAAAGTCCGTACCCCAGTTGGGCAAGATTGAAGAGGGGAATACTTTAAGTGATTATTCGGAAGACGAGATAAGCCGCGGGAGTTCTATAAACAATTCTTTCTTGTCTTTTAACCATAAAGGTAATTTTATCCAGTTTATAGATACCCCCGGTTATTCCGATTTTATAGGAGAGGTAATTTCTGCAAGTTTTGCCGCGGACTTCGCTGTGATTGTTATAGACGCGTCCGCGGGAGTGGAAGTAGGGACAGAAAAAGCCTGGGATGTTATCCGCAGGCGTGGTATGCCTTGTTTGTTTTTTGTTAATAAGCTTGATAAGGAGAATACGAGTTACGAAAAAGTCATAGAGGAAATAAAATCATCTTTGACAAAAAAAGCTGTTTCTCTAGTTTGCCCTTTAGGCAGGGGCAGTGTATTTAAGGAAACAGTAAATGTTCTAAATAAGCAAAAGACAGATTCTCTGTCTGGTGAGGATAAAAAGAAAGCCGCGGATTTTTATTCTACACTTATAGAAAATATAGCTGAAAGCAATGACACTTTACTGGAGAAGTATTTAGAAAGCGGGGATTTAGAATTATCCGAAGCTGTTCCAGCTTTAAAAGAAGCGGTATTAAAAGGCGGTATTTTTCCGGTATTAACCGGTTCCGGAAGCGCTTTAACCGGTATAGATGATTTGCTGGATACTATAGTTGATGTAATGCCGGATGCCGGAAGCCTTCCAGGCATACCGGCTAAAAAAGTTACCGGAGAAGAGACCAGTATTGAACGCAAAGTAGGAGGTCCTTTCGCAGCTCAGGTTATAAAAACCATATCCGATCCTTATGTGGGACAGCTGAGCATTTTCCGGGTTTTTTCGGGAGAGCTATCAGCAAACACAGGATTTTATAATTCTACGAAGGGGAAAAAGGAGAGAATTACCCAGTTGTACCTTCTTCAGGGCAAAGAGCAGAAGCCTGAAGAGACCGTCTATGCGGGAGAAATTGCCGCGGTAGCTAAATTGAAAGATACAGGGACTTCAGATACCCTTTCCGATGATAAAACCAAGGTTTTGTTTGAGCCGCTTTCTTTTCCGGAAGCTACCTATTCAGCTTCAGTAAAACCTAAAACCCGTCAGGATGAAGAGAAAATATCCCAGGCTTTGTATAGGCTTTCTGCTGAAGATCCCACTTTTAAAGTAGGCAGGGATTCCCAAACCAAAGAGCTGATTGTTTCCGGGATAGGAGAGCTGCATATAAAAATTATTATCGGCAGGATAAAACAGAGGTTTGGCACAGAAGTTGAGTTAGGCCAACCCAAAGTCCCATATAAGGAAACAGTTACAAAATCCGTGCAGGCGCAGGGTAAATACAAAAAACAGACTGGCGGACATGGCCAGTATGGAGATGCCTGGATTGAAATTACTCCTCTGGAAAGGGGTAAAGACTTTGAATTTGTTGATAAAATTGTCGGCGGGTCTATCCCCCGGAACTTTATCCCTTCGGTGGAAAAGGGTATCCGTAAATGTATGAAAGAGGGGTTCCTTGCCGGATACCCTATTTCTGATTTGAGGGTGACTTTGTTTGACGGTTCTTACCACCCTGTAGATTCTTCGGACATAGCTTTTCAGATTGCCGGGGCAATGGCTCTAAAGAAAGCCTTAGAGCAGGCTAACCCTGTCTTATTGGAGCCGGTTATGGATGTGGAGATATCTGTTCCCGAAGAATTCATGGGCCAGGTTACCGGAGACATAAATTCCCGGAGAGGCAGAGTTCAGGGAATGGATACTAAAGGGCATAAAGAAGTTGTTAAAGCGGAGGTTCCCTTAGCAGAGATGTTTAAATACGCCTCGGACTTGCGTTCGCTGACCGGAGGGAGAGGGGCATACAGCATGTCTTTTTCTCATTACGACATTGTTCCCCAGAGAATAGCCCGGACAATTATTGATAAAGCGGCAAAAGATAGAGAAGAGGCCAAGAAGTAACCCCCGTCAGAAATAAGATGCCAAAGGCGTCTGTTGCGCTTTTAACAGGAATTTCTAATGGGGCAACTCCCGTTAGAGGTTAGATTTCGAACATTCAGTAACTTAACTAATAATCATGATGAAAAGAAAACTTTTATTTGGGGATTTTGACTTTAACAGACGGCTGTCTAAAGGCAGCCTGTCTCTATCGAGGTAAAGATAATGAAAATAGGTTTTTTAGGAGAAGGTTTTACTGAAGGGAAAGTCAAGTATATAGACGACAGGGTTGTCCAGCTTGCCGCGAAGTTTGAACCTAAAAAAGTTACTCCTTTCTTTGTCGAGTTTATAAAAGGAGAGTTCTCTTCCATTGACGCTTCAGTTATCATTAAAGAAAGATTGTTTGACTTCCTTTTTCAGGATATAGAAAAACTCGATTCCCGTTTATCTAAAACCGAATCTCCTGAAGAAAAAGAACTGCTTAAGAAATGTCTTTCAGCCTTAGAAAAAGAAATCCCTTTATGTAATGTTGACTTTACGGAGAAAGAGAAGGAGGTACTGAGAGTATTAGCCCCAGTAAGCTTTAAGCCTGTGTTGGCGGTGTCTGAAGGAGAAAATATAAATTCTGTTATATCTAAGATCCTAAAAGTTTCCGGAACAGTCTTTTTTTATACTGCCGGTAAGAAAGAAGTCCGGGCCTGGCCGGTCAGGAAAGGTCTAGACATAGTTTCCTGTGCCGGAAAAATACATTCGGATTTAGCCCGGGGATTTATAAAGGCGGACGTAATCAATTTTGACAAGTTTATATCTTTTCACAATATGAACGAAGCAAAAGCCAAGGGGTTAGTCTCTTCTGTCGGCAGAGAATACATGATTCAGGACGGAGATATTATTGAAATAAAGTTTAATGTTTAGTTTATGGTAAGAGAAGTTGAAGTTTCCGCCGCTTTGATAAGAAAGGGAGGGAAAATCCTTCTTGCTCAAAGAATGCCCGGCGATGATTTTGCTCTTTTATGGGAATTCCCCGGGGGTAAAGTTGAGGAAGGTGAAGCTTATCAATCCGCTCTGGAGAGAGAGATAAAAGAAGAGTTAGGGTTAAATATAAAAGCAGGCAGGTTGGTTTCGGTATTTGAAGATCAGGCTGGAGAATTAAGAATTAAAGTTTTTCTCTATGATGTTGAAGAGCTCTCCGGCGAGACTGAATGTATAGAATGTAACAATTTCGGGTTCTTTTCTTTGGAAGAAGCTAAAGAGCTTAACCTTGCTCCGGCAGATAAAAAGATAGTTGATTACCTATCCTTAACCGGCATATCCTGATACAACATTTCCGCATAAATGAACAGTTATAAGAGGGCAGAGAAGTATTTAGGTTCTCTCATTAATTATGAGAAGCTGAAGAGTTTCTCTTATCGAAATTCGTTTAAATTAGAACGTGTAGAGAAATTGTTTAAAGCCTTAGGCGTTGACGCGTCTAAACTTAAGGCGGTTCATATTGCCGGGACAAAAGGGAAAGGCTCAACTGCTAATTTTATGGCTTCCGTATTGGCTTTTTCCGGATACAAAACAGGGCTGTATACCTCGCCTCATTTCGACAGCTTTAGAGAAAGGATTGTTTTGACTTTTCCTTCCAAAGAAAAATTAAAGTATAAGCTTATACCTAAGCAGGATTTATCAATTTTAGTTTCGGGCTTAAAAGAAAAGGTTGAGAAGCTGTCCTCTAATGTTGCAGAAGAAGTAAGTTTCTTTGAAGCCTACACCGCCATTGCTTTTAAATATTTTTTGAAAGAGAAAACCGATTTTTCAGTAGTTGAATGCGGATTAGGCGGAAGGTTAGACGCCACCAACCTGCTTTGTCCTGAAGTTTCTTTAATTACCCGGATAGGGTTTGACCATACCCTTCAGTTGGGCAGAAGGTTAACTGATATAGCTTCTGAAAAAGCGGGGATAATTAAAAGAAATATCCCTGTAATTGTATCTTTGAACAGCAGGAAGGTATCGGATATATTGGTAAAAAGGGCCAAGTCTTTAAACGCCTCTCTGTTTCTTTATGGCAGAGATTTTACAGTTGAGAAGGTCAGGTTTTACTTAAACCTGACGAGTTTTGACCTGCGTTCTTCTTTAGGTGTGCTCAGGGGGTTAACCATTAGGATGAAAGGTAAAACTCAGGTTGAGAATGCCGCTTTGGCGGCTTTCTCTTTTCTTGTTTTAAAAAAGAAATATCCTATATCAGGAGAAGGTATTTATAGAGGGTTGGAACGGATGAAAATCTCCGGGAGGTTTGAGGCCAAAAAGTTCAGAGGAAGAGATATCGTTTTAGA
This sequence comes from uncultured Planctomycetia bacterium, assembly GCA_964609315.1. Taxonomy (GTDB): domain Bacteria; phylum Omnitrophota; class Gorgyraeia; order Duberdicusellales; family Duberdicusellaceae; genus CAZSRG01. Next base: position 5,693 of record CAZSRG010000047.1, on the reverse strand, counting down.
TATTGCACATAATCCCTCTTCGTTTAAATCTTTGTCCGATAATATCAAGGAATATTTTCCGGAGAAGAAGATAGTTTTAATCTTTGGATGTTCAAAGCGCAAGGATTACCGGAAAATGCTCAGAGATTTCCCGGCAGAGAAAATAATTCTTACACGTTCGTCTAATCCCCGGGCTTTATCTCCTGAGGAAATAAACAAGGCTGTTAAGATAAGAAGTGCTAAAGTTATAGAAAATATTTCTGATGCTTTAAATTCTGCCTTGTGTTCTTTGGGACAGAATAGAGTAATAGTTGTTTCCGGCTCAGTGTTTCTGGTTGCGGAGATAAGAAGAATGATTGTAAATGGCAAATATGGAAGATAAATTCAGTAGTCAGGAGACTATTGCGGCAATAGCCACTTTTCCCGCTAAGGCCGGCATCGGAGTAATAAAAGTTTCAGGAAATAGAGCCTTGCGGATAGCTTCTAAGATTTTTTCTCCTAAGAAAAAGAAAGATGTCCGGAGAGCTAAAACTTATACTATGCATTACGGGTTTATAAAAGACGGCAGGGAAGTTATAGACGAAGTCGTTTTAGGTATAATGCGAAAACCTTATTCTTATACCCGAGAAGACGTTATAGAAATTTATTCTCATTCCGGCGCGGCGGTTTTAACCCGAATTCTTGATTTAACCTTAAACAAAGGCGCGCGCTTAGCCGAACCCGGAGAATTTACCAAACGGGCATTTCTTTCCGGCAGGATAGATTTGGTCCAGGCTGAGGCAGTTTTAGATATAGTGGAAGCCAAGTCTGAAGGAGCTTTAAGAATGAGTGTCTTTCAGGTTAAAGGAGAGCTTTCTAAACTGGTAGAAGAAACATCCGGAGAGATAGAGAGAATAGAAGAAGAGATAGAGGCTGAAGTTAGTTTTCCTGAAGAAGAGAGGGGATTTGATGTTAAAAAGGTGCTACTGCAAATAAAAAGGGTTGAGGGAAGAATAAAGGGCCTTCTTAAGGATTCGGGTAAAGTTAGATTTTTGAGAGAAGGTATAAAATGTGTTATTTGCGGCAGGGCAAATGTCGGAAAGTCTTCTTTGTTAAATATGCTTCTGAGAAAAGAAAGGGTAATTGTTACCCCTTTTGCCGGAACAACCCGCGATGTAGTAGAAGAGGATATAAATATCTTAGGCCTGCCTTTGACGATATCCGATACTGCCGGCATACTGGAAACCAAGGATTTAACATCTGAGAAAGCATTGGAAAAGTCTTATGAGAAATTGGAAGAGGCGGATTTAGTTATATCTGTTTTTGATTATTCAAGAAAATTCAGCAAAGAGGATAAGTTTGTCTTAGAGAAAGTAAAGGATAAGAATGCTGTTTTAGTGGTTAACAAAATAGATTTGCCTAAAAAGTTGGATATAGAGTTGTTAAAGAAACACGGAATCCCTTTAGTTGAGATGTCGGTCCTGAAATCTTTGGGGTTAGGAAAGTTAGAAAAAACTATTTATAAACAGGCAGGGATAAAACCTTTGGATAATAGAAAAGGGAATTCCTTAGTATCAAACATCAGGCATATCAATCTCTTAAAAGATGCGTTGAAAGGACTAAAGTCAGCTGAAGGGTATCTTTCTAAAAGAGGGCTTTTAGATTCAGCTTTGTTTTCAATCAAATCTGCCGGAGAGAAAATAAAAGAAATTACCGGGAAGAATTTATCCCGCGATGTTTTGGATAATATCTTCAGCCGGTTTTGTATAGGGAAATAATTGCGTAATTGGACTAATTGGGGACGGGTTCACATTTCTTAAAATGTGAACCCGTCCCCAATTATCCCAATTACCACCAACATTGTGAGGAGGATGTATGGATACAAAGAAGATTGAGAAAGCGGTTAGGATGATTTTAGAAGCTGTAGGAGCAGACGTTTCCCGCAGGGATCTGAAAGCCACACCTAAGAGGGTAGCTTCTATGTATGAGGAAATCTTGAGCGGCATGAAAAAAGACGCTTCTAAGGAAATATCGGTTATTTTAGAGCAGACCCATGATGAAATCATACTTTTAAGGGATATTCCCTTGTATTCAGTATGTGAGCATCATCTTCTGCCTTTTGTGGGGAAAGCTTATGTAGCCTATATTCCCGACAAACGCATAACCGGTTTGAGCAAAATTGCCAGGGTAGTTGATGTCCTGTCACATAAACTGCAGGTTCAGGAAAGGCTTGCTACTGAAGTCGCGGCAGTTTTAATGAAGAAACTCAGGCCTAAGGGAGTAATGGTAGTCATTGAAGCTGAACACTTTTGTATGTCTATGCGCGGGGTAAAGAAACCGGGAACTAATACCGTTACTTCTGTTGTCAGGGGAATATTCAGAAAGAGTTCCAAAACCCGTCAGGAAGCTTTAAGCCTGATGTTTAAGAAGTATCCCACCGCGTAGGTGGGATAGGTTGAAAACAGTTTAATTCAATGAGACTTAGACTTTTTCGAAGAAAAAGTCTATAGTCGAATTGATCCTGAGCGACCGAAGGGAGTCGAAGGATCTATGGTTTAATTCCCCGCAACTTGTTGCGAGAGAATTATAAAGAATAACTCTTTGATACCCCGTAGCTTGCTGCGGGGTAATTCATTTATCCCATTCATCGTATAACTCCGGCGCTATTTCCTGAATAAACATTGATGGCCGGGCAATTACTATCCCGCTGCGGTAGGTGTACTTTGATTTGGGATAGGCCATATAGAGGTATTTCTTAGCCCTTGTTATCGCCACATAAAAAAGCCGCCTTTCTTCTTCAAGCTGTTCCTGGCTGTTTAAAGCTTTAGGGTGAGGAAAATCGTATTCGCTGCATCCTAAGATAAATACCGCTTGCCATTCCAATCCTTTTGCCTGGTGGATTGTGGAGAGGACGACAGATCCTTCTTTAGCTTCCGGAGAAACAGCGGCTTCACCTTTAAACTCTTCAAAAGCCGAAAGGTTTTCTAAAAGGTTTCTTATGCTTGAGGAGGATTTAGCCATTTTGGAAAGCTCTTCTAAATCCGCGATCCTTTCCTCGGGGTTGTCAAAGTTCAGGTAACAGTAATCGGCGTATTTTTTTATAACTTTATTTAAGGCTTTCTCCGGGCGGGGTTCGTCCTTTATTGAGGCTAAAAGAAGAGAGAACTGTCCTGTTCCCTCTTTAGCTTTCTTAGGCAAGCTTTTCAGAATCTCTTCTTGGGGCAGGTTCTCTTTAACTGATTTTTCCCATATGCGGTAAGCGTAAGACCTTCCTATTCCCGGATAGAGGCTGAGCGCTCTCTTAAAGGAGATCTCGTCTTTGGGGTTTACTATGATTTTTAGATAGGAAAGGACGTCTTTAATATGAGCTTGTTCAAAGAATCTTATGCCTCCTCTGATAATATAGGGGATAGAACGCTGCATCAATTCCACTTCCAATTCTAAAGCTAAGTACCTTGACCTGAACAGGACCGATATTTTTTGTAAAGGGATACCTTCCTGGTAGAGTTTAGTAATTTGCCGGGCGATAAAAGACGCCTGTTTGTAGGTATCATCAGCTTTTATTAAAACCGGCAGGCTGTGGTTCTTTTTTATTGTCCGGAGATGTTTGGGGAATTGTTTCTTGTTGTTGTTTATTACCGCATTGGCTAAATCCAGTATTTCCGGAGTGCTGCGGTAATTTATCTCCAACTTAAAAATCTTCGTGTCTTTAAAGGTTTGAGGGAAATTTAGGACGTTTTTTATCTCAGCTGACCTGAAAGAATATATGGACTGGGCGTCGTCGCCTACGGCTAAGATATTTTGGCTGGCAGAAGATAGTTTCTTCAGGATTTCGAACTGGAGACGGTTGGTGTCTTGGTATTCGTCTATTAGGATGTGGTTAAACTGGCGGGAGTATTTTTCTCTTATGGATTCCTTTTTCATTACCTCCAGCCAGAAAAACAGCAGGTCGTCAAAATCCATTAAGTTAGCTTCCTTTTTCTTTTTTTGGTATTTTTTAAGTACCCGTTTTATAGGCTGGGTATATTCTTCTATATGAGAATATGATTCGGAGATAACATCTTCTATGTCTTTTAGAGAATTTGTTGATTTTGAACTTACGTTAAGGATCAGGTCTTTTTTGGGAAAGAGTTTTCCCTGTTTGGAAAGGTTGAGTTCTTCCAAGCAGTTCTGGGCTAAGTCTTTCGCGTCTTCACGGTCAATAATAGTGAAGTTAGGCGAAAATCCCAAGAGCTTTGCTTCTTTTCGTAAAATAATGTTTCCTATATGATGAAAAGTGCCTATCCACATTCCTGAGAGGTTCCGGCTCAGCAGGGATTCTGCCCGGGTAATCATTTCTTTTGCCGCTTTATTGGTAAAGGTAACTAAAAGGATATTTTCAGGCGAAGCGCCTTTATCTATGAGGTAGGCTAAGCGGTAAATAAGGACCCGGGTTTTTCCCGACCCTGCTCCGGCTAAGATAAGGCTCGGCCCTTTGGCTTTTGTTACGACTTCGTATTGCTGAGGGTTAAGCTCTTTTTTATAATCAATAGCTGGAGTAAAAGGAGGGTTGATTATATAGTCTTTCATTTTCCTAAAATCTTTCTGAAAGATAGAGCGTTGTTTACCGCAAAACCTGACGCATCGTTGTTGAAAAAGGCGAACAGAGCCTTCTTATTTTTTAATAAGGGTTTTATCTTTTCAGCCCATGCTTCAAGTTCAGGCTGTGAATAGTTTGAGTTGTAGAGTTCTTTGCCTCCGTGGAAACGGAGATAGATGAAATCCGAAACAGCCTTTTCGGAAGAAGGCCATTTTTGAGAGTCAGCTATACAGAGAGAAAGGTTATTTTCTTCTAAAAGGCTGAAGACCGGTTCGGAAAACCAGGATTTTTCCCGAAACTCCAGGGTTTGCCTTGTTTCCTGGGCTGTTTTATTCTTTTTCAGCAGGGAGATGAATTTGGACAGCCTTTCCAAGTCGTGTCTAAAATAGGCAGGGAATTGCCAGAGGACACAGGATAATTTCTCTTTCAGGCAGGAGGCATTCTCAAAGAAGATATCAATGGATTTATTAATATCTTTTAGCCTTTTTATGTGGGTAATAAACCTTGAGCCTTTAACGCTAAACCTGAATTCTTTTGGTGTGCGGCGGTACCAGTTCTTGAATACTTTTTGGTTAGGCAGGCGGTAAAAAGTAACATTTAGCTCTACGCTGTTAAATTTTTGGCAGTAATATTCCAAAAGTTTATTTTTAGGCCATTTCTCAGGATAGAATACTCCATTTAACCAGTGGGGATACGAGTATCCGGATGTGCCGGTATAGATTTCCATGGGCAAGATTATAGCACAGAAAACTCTCAGGGCAAGAAGAGGATTTACTGGAGGATTTACTGGAGTTTTTTCATTTTTGCACCATTGGCGGTCCGGCCGCTTAGGGTGCATTTAGATTAAATTAATAAGAAAACGGAGGGGGCTATCAACCCCCTTGGTTTGGTTTAATTTTAACTCAAACCCTGTTTTCATTTCAATATAACACAGAATTTGACTAAGGGAAACATCTCTTTGCTGGTTTTATGAAAACGTTTTCTTTTGATAAATAATCTCTGGCTGGGGGCCTTCCCTTATTAACCCAAATAATGCGGTTAGCATTATTTGCCCGCTTGTGTCCGTAAGGGGGGCCTGTGCCCGCAAGGGTATAGGGCCGACCCCATATTTTCCGTTGGAAAAGTATGGCTTGTGCCCGTAAGGGTAAAAGGTCGG
>CAZSRG010000046.1:0-10688 GCA_964609315.1 uncultured Planctomycetia bacterium | reverse complement strand
TCAATTCGGCTATAGACTTTTTCTTCGAAAAAGTCTAAGTCTCATTGATTAAATACACTTGTTCAGTAATTCTTGGAGGTCAGCCTGCTGAAGCTCCGTTAAGTTTATAGAAGAGAGGGAGGAGTAAAATGAAAAAGTTTAAATGCGTAGTCTGCGGTTACATCTATGACCCGGCGGAAAACAACAATACCGCGTTTTCTGACCTGCCGGATGATTGGGTCTGTCCCGAGTGCGGGGTTGGAAAAGATCAGTTTGAGCCGGTAGAATAGTTGTTTGTGAATTGTTAAAGAGGAGAGAGTTATGGAATTGCCCGATAAGGCGGTAAATTTTCTTAAAAGGCAGAGTTTTGTGATAGTGTCCACCATAGACTCTGAAGGGAGGATACACTCTTCCTGTAAGGGTATAGTTGGGATTAACGAAAAAGGGAAGGTGTTTATCGTTGATTTATATCATAACCGGACATACCGAAATCTTAAGAATGATTCGAGGATAAGTATTACTCAGATAGATGAACGTAGATTTACCGGATATACCCTTTCCGGGCAGGCAAAGATAGTTCTTAGAGAAGATATACACAGTGATTATATTAAGGAATGGGAGAATAAGGTTTTAAAGAGGATATCAGACAGGATTATAAAAAGCGTTCAAGACGGAAAGTCGTCAGCCTCGCATTATGAGGCCGAGCTTCCCGAATATCCTCAATATCTTATAGAGATAGAAGTTGAGAAGATAACAGATATTTCTCATCCTTGCCGCGGAGAGGAAGAAAAATGAATGCCGTAGAGATAAAAGAAGGTATATATTGGGTGGGGGCGATAGACTGGGACCTAAGGAATTTCCACGGATATCTTACTCAGAGGGGAAGTACTTACAACGCTTACCTTATAATTGACGAGAAAATCACGCTTGTTGATACTGTTAAAGTCCGTTTTTATGATGAGATGATTCAGAGGATAAAAAAGATTGTTGACCCTTCAAAGATAGGATGTATTGTATCAAACCATGTGGAAATGGACCATTCAGGTTCATTGCCCGAAATCCTGAGGTTGTGTCCGAATGCTATTGTCGTAACTTCTCCGAACGGCGAGAAAGGCCTTAAAAAGCATTATAAGGCTGATTGGAACTTTAAAGTTGTAAACACAGGTGATTCTATAAATATAGGACAGCGTGATATACAGTTTATCCTGACTCAGATGGTGCACTGGCCTGATTCTATGGCGTCATATGTCGGGCAGGATAAGCTTCTGCTTCCAAATGATGCTTTTGGCCAGCACATAGCTTCTGAAGAAAGATTCGATGATGAACTTGACATTAATATGGTTTTATATGAGGCGGCCAAGTATTACGCGAATATTGTTTTCCCATACGGCAGTCAGGTTAAAAAGGCCCTGTCCGCTGTTTCTTCGCTTGATATAGATATGATAGCTCCAAGCCACGGCATTATATGGCGTAAGCGTATAGGAGATATCATAAGCAGGTATCAGAAATGGTCCGGTAATGAAACAGAAGAAAAGGCGGTTATTCTATATGATACTATGTGGAACTCTACTCAGAAAATAGCTGAGGCGATAAAAGCTGTTTTTGAAGAGAAGGGAATGGCAGCTAAGTTAATGGATCTTAGGAATACTCATATTTCAGATGTGATGGCCCGGGTTTTAACGGCAAAATATATATGTGTAGGTTCACCGACATTAAATAACGGATTGCTCCCCATGGTTTCAGCTTTTCTTACTTATATGAAAGGGCTTGCTCCTAAAAACAGAATAGGGCTTGCTTTTGGTTCTTATGGTTGGGGCGGGCAAAGCGTTAGTCAGATAGATGAAATATTAAGGTCATGCGGTTTTAATATGCTGGAGCCTGTTAAGGCTCAGTATGTTCCTAAGGAAGGGGACTTAAACCGGATCAAAGAAAAATTGGAAGGAGAGGTGTAGTATGTCAGGTTTAAAGGGGACAAAAACAGAAAAGAATCTTTTAGCTTCGTTTGCCGGTGAATCACAGGCAAGGAATCGTTATACTTATTTCGCGTCGGTGGCAAAAAAAGCGGGATATGAGCAGATAGCCGCGCTGTTTCTTGAGACAGCGGATAATGAAAAAGAGCACGCGAAGAGATTCTTCAAGTATCTTGAAGGAGGGGAGGTAGAAATAACAGCGGCTTATCCTGCTGGAGTAATAGGCGATACAGCGGATAATCTTCTTGCCGCGGCAATTGGTGAGAATGAGGAATGGACAAAGCTTTATAAGGAGGCTGAAGCCACAGCAAGAGAAGAAGGCTTTAACGACGCGGCTGATACCTTTAAAGAAATAGCTAAAGTTGAAAAACAGCATGAGAAACGTTACCGTAAGCTTCTTGCCAATGTAAAAGAAGGAAAAGTCTTTAAAAAGGATAAGGTGGTTAAATGGAAATGCCGGAATTGTGGTTATGTCCATGAAGGACCGGAAGCTCCTGAGGTATGCCCGGCTTGTAAACATCCTCAGGCCTATTTTGAAATATTGTCCGAAAATTATTAACGCGAGGCCCCTATGACACTTGCGAAGTGGCATAGGGGGCCTTTAAAAACATATTATACGAGGAGGCAAGGATATGAAGGGTATGGTTTGTAAAGTCTGCGGTTATGTGGCAATAAACGGGGTAGTTCCTCAGGAGTGCCCTGTGTGCGGGGCAAAATCTTTTGAAGAAAAGAATGACGCTCTCAAAACTTCCGTTGATAAGACTGAAGTTGGAGAGTTTGAGAAAAAACACATCCCGGCTATAACAGTTGTTAAAGAATGCGGGCTTATTCCCGGAGGGTGTCAGGATGTTCATGTTAAGGTAGGAGAGATACAGCATCCGATGACTCCCGAACACAGCATACAGCATATTGATTTTTACATTGATAGGGAGTTTGTATCAAGAGTAAAACTTACGCCGGAGAAACTTAATCCCGCGGCCGCACTTCATCTAAAACCGGTGTCAGGGAAGATAGCGGCGGTTGAGTTATGCAATCTGCACGGGGCGTGGTTTAACGAAACTGATATTTAGAAGAAAGGAAGAATGAATGGCTGGTATTTTTAGCCCTTAGGAGATATTGAAGGCCGAGGTTAATGTTGAAGAAAACGGAGAAAAACTTTACTCTGCTCTTGAAGCCAAGGCGAAAGATGAGAAAGTAAAAGCTGTATGGAAACATCTAAAAGATGAGGAATCTGAACACCGCAAAAAGTGTAATGGCCTCCATTAGTCGAGCGGTTTTTAAGTTAGAATAAGGCTTTTTGTTAACCCCGATGCTTCGTTCGGGGCAGGTATGGTTTTCATGATATTGCTCCGGTTCCATATTATTAAGAGATTGGTGCGGAAAATCAATATTGGGAAAGATAAGGGGGAGTTGTTTAAAGTTTTAAAGTTTGGTTAATACATTGAACCCTTGTCTTGTGAACATAGAGAGACGTTTATAAAAATAGTATAGATGACGTAGTCTAAAGATTAAAAGTATTGACATAGAGGAATCAGAGATGAGCGGAAATTATAATTACCAGACGGCCCGGAATGCGGAGCCTTAATTCTTCTTATTAATCTTATTAATCCGCGGAAGAATTCCAATATTCTTAAGAATGTTGGAATGTTGAGTGAGAGATACGGCCTCATTTCCCGAAGCGCGAAGCAAATCTATTTACCCCGTTAGAAAAATTCTTTCTAACGGGGGGTACCCATTCGCGCGAATGCGCGAATAGGTGGATAATGAAGACAATGGGGTAAGTTTTCAAAATTATACTTTTTCCCTGTAAGCTTGTTACAAGCCGCGGTTCTTGATGGGGAGAGAAGAACCTCTGAATTCTTCTTCACCGAAAGCAAAAAAAGCGGCAGCTAAAAAGTCTTTTTTAAATCCTTCTATTTTGTTATAATATCTTTTCATAAAATCTGATTTCAATCTTTCTATCCGGCTTTTATGTTATATGTGGTATTACAACTTTTATTTTAAAGTAAAATATTATGGCTAAAAGAAATGTCTTGACCATTGCTATTATGGCGATGTTGTTTCTGTTTGGTTTAAAAGGGGTATTTGCTCAACAGACGTCAGTTGTATGGACAATTAAAATTGAGAGCGCGAGCGGATTGAAAAATACAGACTGGGGTATTAATAGTAAATCCGACCCTTTTGTGGAAGTATACGTTTATCCCGGAGGGAAGAAGGCCGGAAAAACTTCCGTTAAAAATAATACTTTGAATCCCGTATGGAATTATGAAATAAAAACGAGTTATCCTTTAGGGCAGAAGCCGATTGCCTTCGCGTTTGTTATATGGGATAAAGATGATTTGAGGGATAGATTCTTGGGAGTAGCGCGTCTCGATACTCCTGTCCCGGGAGTGGAATATTCATTGAATTTACACCGCAGGATGAGGCTTGCTCAGCCCGAAATTCCCGGAACGTTTTCTATGCCGGGGACTTTGAGAGTAAAAATTACTAAGGCGGCTCCATTAGTCAGAGTTCCTGATATAACAGGCAAAACAGACGCGGAGGCTAAAAACATATTAAGAAGTGCCGGCTTAGAACCTGGACCAGGCAGCGTTATAGTTGCGAATAAAAATAAAGCGGGAAAGGTTTTTAGTCAAAGGCCGCTTGCAGGTGAGAACGCAAGTGTCGGGCAGAGGATATATTACTATATCGGCAGAATACCGACTTATGCTGTCCCGAATGTTATAGGATGTACTATTCCCACGGCAAGAGGAATACTTAGACCTTTTAAACATATCAAGATTACATATAAGGTTCCTTCTGTTGATACACCCCGTGGTAAATGGATGAAGATTGCGGAACAATTTCCCGCCGCAGGACAAGGCAGGTTTGAGGCTGATACTGAGATTAAACTTGTTGTTCTCAGGCCTCCCGAAGATTTTAAGATTATTATACCTGATATTATCGGCGATAGCCCTGGTGAGGCCGTAAATTCATTAAGGGATGCGAAGGCCCCTTCAATACAATGGAAAAGAGAACGTACGGCGGATAGAAGTAAAAACAATATCGTAGTAGATCAATTCCCTCCTGCAGGCGAAGAAGTTTTATGGAAACAGAATAGTCCCGTATCGGTAACTGTAGGATGGTATGCTGACGGAAAATCTCTGTATGCGGCAAAACCTACCGAGCTTGATGTTCCTTTTGATGTTATGTTTAATAAGCCTGGCTCCGCGGAATATAGACTTGTAGAAATAACCAATCCGGGATATCTTATTTTGCAAGCCAAAGGAGGAAAATGCAGTAATAATATAACTCCTATGTCTATCCATTATAGAGAAGCGAATGGCTGGAAAAAGGTAAATAAGCGCTGGTATTACCTGCCGTCAGCTCAGCGTGTTACTCCGGGCAAATGGGTTGTCCAGGTTGAGCCTGAAATGAGTGAAAGCACAAGTAAAATTCCATGCTCATTTGAGCTGAAGTTTGTTGATGAATTTGACCCCGCCGAACCGAATGATACTTTTGAACAGGCGGTTGAAATAAAGCCTGATGCGGAGTTGATATCGGGCTTTATAGGAGCTTACGACGAAGAAGTGTATTCATTTGAAATTGAAAGTCCGGGATATCTTGAAGTTTTGAATGAGAGGCTTCCTTCGGAAATTGTGGATGACGATCTTGATATTTCTTATGAATTGTTTAACGCGGCTAAAGAATCGATAGGTTCTTATTATATCCCCTCGGCGAATAGGCTGGAGCCGGGAAAATATTATATTGATTTCAGCGCGCAGGAGAATAGTTGGAGCCTTACGCGTTATAGGTTCACGCTGCGTTTCCATAAAGCTCAGGATGTGGGTGAGCCTAACGATACAAAGAAAACCGCGTATAATCTCGCCGCGGGAAAATCGATTCCGGTAGCTTATTCTATGAATGACGAGGATTTTTATTTAATAACAAGTGATTCGCCCGGTTATGTTGTGCTGGATCATGATAGGGATGTTCCCTTTGATGTCAATTTTAACCGTTACGATGAAAAGGGCAATGTTTATGGCCGGCATACGGAGCTGCCTTCGGCTGTTAGGATAGACCACGAAAAGTTGGTCTCTTTAAACGCGGTAAGCGAAGGCCATGGATATTTGATTGACCCTCCGGTAATGCTCCAGACAGGATTTATCAGCGCGGATGAAGATATATATGAGCCTAACGATACGCCGCGGCAAGCTCCGTATATAGAGTTAAATAAAACAATTAAAGGGCTTTTACTGCCGAGGTTTGATATAGATAATTATCGCTTTAAAGTTAATAATGCCGGCAGGATTTTCTTTGATTTCGTAAAGCCTGAAGGAGTGAATATCCCTGTCAAAGGAAAGATATTGTCTTCCGGCGGGGAAACAGTTGTTTTTGACAGCATTTTTCTTCCTTGTGAGGTTAATATCAAAAAGGCGGGAGAATATATTTTAAGTTTTGAACAGGAACCGGGGTTTAAAAGGGTATGTACGAAACAATATAAACTAACCATTCGCGACGGTAAAACTGAAAATCTCCGGAATAACCGCATTCCAAGCAGTCGTTACGGAACAGGCGGAAATTCTAAATGCATAGATTTGGCTAAACAGGCATATCAGTGTCTTTTGAGCTCAAAATATCAGGATGCCAATGATATGTATTCCAGGGCGGTTAGATGCCTTCCTGATAATGAAGTTATTTGGAATGACTACGGCGTTTCCTGCTATAAGTTAAAGGAATATGAAATAGCCGAGAAGGCCTTACTAAAGGCAATATCTTTGAAGGAGGATTATACTTTTCCTTACCGCAATCTGGCGGTCCTTTATTGGCAAAAGGGTGAAGGTATTAAAGGGCGTAATATGGCTGTAAAAGCGGCGCGATTAGATCCCTCAGATGAAAATCTGCGTTATGCCGCGCACGCGTATATACTGTCGGCTGAGAAACAGAAAGGAGAAGAGAAACGGAAATTGTTGAGAAAAGCGGCGGGATATTACCGGAGAATAAAAAATATACCTGAATTGTCAAAAGAGAATCTAAATAAGATTGAGGAATTTTTGAAAGGTAATCTAAAATTACAGGAAAAATAAAAAAGGAGGTCAAACTATGAAGAAGATATTCTTAATCGTGGCCTTATTGTTAATCCTGAGTGTATCTGCCTTTGCTCAGGTAGAAAATGCTGCCCGGGACGTTTTAACCGCTTATAAAAACAGAGATGTGGAGCTGCTTAAAAAACACGCGTCCGCGATTTTAAAAATGGCTATTTCAGAAGATTATTTTAAAGATGAAGCCTTGAAGAAAGACTTAAAGGCGGTTGATAATTGGGATGGAAAAATCAGAGAAGTCCGTTATGAAACTAAAAACATGATGGGCGCTAATGTCGTAATGGCAACAGTATATTTTGCCGATGTGCCGGGCAAGGATGAGATTAACGCGGTCCTTTTGTCAAATTTTAATAATACCGGATGGACTATATTCGGTAATGGTATTTCCAGCATGGCCAAAGAAGAATTTAACCAGTTGAGCAAAGTAATTTCTGCGGCCAACGCGCCTGCTGAAAAAAAATCACAAAAGCAATCGCGGAGGGCTTTCAGTATAGAGATGGCCAGCGGGGATACTTTTGATAATGTCTTTGAGGAAAGATTTGAGGAGCTGTTCAACGGGCTTAATGATGATAATTTCTATATCATATTAAATGACGGAGATAATTACCTGCAGGCGGCATATTCTGATAAAGGATATACTGTTGAGTATCAAGACAAAGAAGGCCATTTTACGGCCCATGAGCTTTTGTCGAAAGATGAAACTCTTTCTTTGTTTAAAAAATATTATCAGGATAAAGAGAATTGGAAAGAGAAGATTGTTTGGGATAAAGAATAAACTTAATTTTAAAATAGGCGTAATATTAAATGGACAATCCTGATAATTTAATCAATGAGACTTAGACTTTTTCGAAGAAAAAGTCTATAGCCGAATTGATCCTGAGCGGCCGAAGGGAGTCGAAGGATCTAGGGTTTAATTCCCCGCAGCTTGCTGCGTTTCCTTTTTTGGAAAAGTTTTTGATACCTCGCAGCTTGCTGCGAGGTAGTTCATTCTTGTCCAAAGTTTAATTCTTGACTTGTTGTTTTTAGGGCTAATAATCATTACTATTTTGGCGAAGGGTTTTCCTATAATACCGGCTGTCTTTTTGTCGCTTTTTATGTTTATATCCTGGGAAAATTTAAGGTGTTTGAGGCATCCTTTTTATCTATGGGTGGCTAAAGAAAATAAAGAATAATTTTAATAAGGAGGGCAGGGTTTTGAAAGGGCCATTAACGAGTATAATAGGATTAGTATTATTGGTTTCTTTTGTTTCAGGCTGTGCTTCTATCCCGGTTGTCCAGCCTACACGGCAGGAGTTGGACGCGGCTCAGAAGTTTAAAAAAACTGTCGCGATTGTCGAGTTTTCTGATAAAGGGTCGCCGATAAAAGATATTCAGCCCGCGGCATTGCCAAAGTTAGAAAAATATCTTATGCGGCATTTTAATTTAGTGGAACGCGGAAGAATTAAAGCAATAATGGCCGAGAGGAATTTCAGTAATTTTAATGATGTCGAACGCGTAAATGAATTAGGGAAACTCCTTGGCGCTGATTATCTGGTATTCGGCAATATCATAGCTTCCATTTCCGCTCCGGTAGTAAAGGAACAGTCCCATGAATACGGAAACGGTAAATTCTACGGCCGTATTTGGGAAGAATCCTATGCCGTAAGCGACGTTGCTCTTAAGTTTATTGATGTAAACAGCGGGATGGTTGTTTACGCGGATAAACAGAAGAGCCGGCGTATTTTAAAAAGCCCCGAAGAAACCTATAGGGATAAGTCCTTGTTTGACAGAAGCCTTTTCCGTAAACAGTCTATTAACGGGATAACTGAAATTATCGGCGCTTTCAAAGGCCTGCATAGGGATTATGCCTTAGGGCTGTCGCGGACAATTGAAAGTTCTATTAGAAAGTTCAATCGGGACTTAAACTATAAATTTCCCCAGACAGGCCAGATAATGAGAGTCGTTTCCGGAAAAGAAGTTATTGTAAACTTGGGCTCAGCTTATGGGATAAAGCCCGGAGACAGGCTTATTGTTTGGCAAAAAGGAGTTTCGTTTAGGGATCCCAAGACAGGACTGGTTACTGTTCCCAAAGAGAAAAAGGCGGTTTTAAAAGTGACAGAAATTACTTCAGGCCTTGCCTGTAAGGCAAGGGGGAGTGCGCGGGACATATCGGCGGTTAATGTTGGAGATATTGTATATACCTACAGATGAAATGTATTCTGAGAAATAATCAGAGAATATTGCCGGCAATTGTTGTCCTTTTAGGATATTTTTTCCCTGCTGTATGTTTTGCCGGAGGACTCAATAAGTTCGAGAAAGGCATCTTCGATTTAGAGCTTATTGGGCTTAAGGTTTCATCGGTAGAGAATGATATGGAGTTGTTTCTGAACTGGAAATTAGATGATAAGTCTGAGTGGAAGATTCCCGCGCGAAAAGCGGTAAAAGATTTAGACGCCATAAAATCCAGTTTATCTAAATTTATCCTTCCGGAGAAATTAAACCCGTTAAAAGCTGAACTTGGGAGAATTATAGACCAGATGAAAGAAGTCTATGGCGGTATTGATCTTAAATCAGACGAAGAAATTGGAAAAGGATTGAATATTCTTCGCGGCGAGGTTGGAGATTATACCCGTAAATTCAGCGCTTATGTTGAAGCGAACTTGAAACTTTCCGCGTTGCCCGATGATTTTGATATAGGTAAAACCGAAGCATCTTTTGTCCGGGATGACGGCAAAGGTATTTTTGAGCGAATTGTTGAGCTGATGAGGATGAAGAAATACGCGCGGGCTTATGATAAGCTTAAGGTTTTATTAGTTAAATATAAAGGGTCTGTTTTTGAAGGAAGTATCGTTTCAAGGATTATTGACTGCCGTCAGAAAGGAAATATTCAGTTCAAGGACGGCTTTGATACAGAATCAAGCATAAAACTGTTAAATGATTTTATTATGAGCGGTAATTATTCTCCAAAGCTCTACAGGATTTTTGAACAATGGCGTACTCTCAAACAGTCTTTTTATAACGGGGAATCAAATTTATCTGTTATTCCCAATCAGGAGTATATTAATAAGAGATGGAAGGCAGCTCAGAATGTAGAGAAATATTTAGAAAATAACCCGGATGATATTTGGGCGAAGCGGCAAATCGTTATGTTGATGAGGCTGCCCATTATTCGGAGAGGCGGCTCTTTCGGCAACACTAATCTCCAATATTGGACGATGTTGTTTGGGAATCCTTAACCTTCTGAAAGGAATGTAAAGGGCTAAAAGGCCCTTTTATCCCGCTCAGTTCAGGCTGCTAATGCGAGAAACTCTAAAATGGAAAATGAAGATTTGTTCCTTTTTTTGATTTTATAATTCGCAGAAACATTTCAACATTCTCAAGAATGTTGGAATGTTGAGCTAAGAGATACAGCCTTATTTCCCGAAGCGCGAAGCAAATCTATTTACCCCGTTAGAAAAATTTTTTCTAACGGGGGTTACCCATTTGCGCGAATGCGCGAATGGGTGGATAATGAAGACAATGGGGTAAGTTTTCAAAATTATACTTTTCCCTGTAAGCCTGCTACAAGCCGAAGTTCTTGACGGGGAGAGAAGAACCTCTGAATCTCTTTACCGAGAGCAAAAAAAGCGGCAATTTATACTTCTCCACAAATTCTTTTTCTTCTGCTATAATATCTTTC
>CAZSRG010000045.1:0-12766 GCA_964609315.1 uncultured Planctomycetia bacterium | reverse complement strand
ACCCCGGCCAGTCAGATATATCAGCATTACCGTTTGAAGACAGTTCTCCATTCCCGTTTGTCCCTAAAAAACTCCTGCCGGTGGCATTTCCCACTGTAACCACTCTCTCCCAATTATTCCCCGAGAGCTCCATATTGCCGTAATACCCCGCGCCAGAAGTTACCCTGCCGCTATTGCTTCCATTAGCTGAAAATATGCCGGCTCTTAGAGAACCGTTAATATCTCCATCAGTTGTATTATATGAACAATTACCATTAGTAGTTGAATAATTTGTAGCTATCCCTTCATTGGAAGCGGCAGAATTACTCAAAGTATATGCCGAAGAAGCTATGCCGGTTGTCCCCCATGCGTATTCGCCTACTACAGGGTATATATCTTTTCCCCGGCAGGCTTTCTCAAACTCAAGCTCAGTCATAGGCCTAAGCCCCGCCCAGTCAGCGAAAGCCGCCAAATCCATCCATCTTATATAATTCATAGCTATCCACTCGCCGTCGCCCGGCTCGTTTAAAACCTCGTCATCATCATAATCGCATCCAAAAGTATAAGGCTCGCCGTCAGAAGGGTCAGGGCCGGCTTTAATAGTCTGGCGGTAAGATATGCTTGTCCCGTTAGACATAACAAAGTATCCTGAAGCTCCCTCAGAGCTTAAAGTGGTCTCTGTCCTTGTATCCTGCTGAGCCTGGGTTAAAGTGTTCAAAAAATCCCTGTATTGCCCCTGGGTTAACTCGTATTTCATTAAATAAAAAGCATGGTATCCTTTAGGAAAAGAAGCGGGAATTATAAAATCCGAGCCTGCCGCGTCTTCGCCTGTATTCCCTCCTGAATTGTAATAATACCCGTCATTATCAACATTCGTTACGCTGATAGCGTCTTCACTCTCTATATACCAAGGGTCATCTTCAGCCGGCGCGCTCCCCTGGTCAAACTCAGCGTTAGATGCTTCGTCTGTCCCGTCGCCGGCATAAAAGCTGCCTTCAGGTATATAGACCATTTCTATTCCGAAGATTTTGAAAGTCAAGCCTCCGGTTGTGGTAAATGAGCTGTCAGATACCCCGTCAACACCGTAATCCCAGGTTATCTGGATATTGTCGCGGTCTAAAGTCCCGGCCTCGTTCTCTGACCGCTGAATGAAACATCCTACTTTATCAGCCGGTACCTTTATTTCAATGTTATCTTTGTCCGTGCCGGAGGAGGTGTCTCCGTCAACACCTGTATCAAACCCGGCAGGGTTTGTCCCCGAAGCTGAAAGAGTAGCGTGATGCCAGGTTGTCCCGTCGGTTGAATATTTTACAAATACCCAAACGGCGTCATAATTCACAGCGTCCCGCCAGGAATTATCCTGAGAAATATCAAACTGGATAACGGCTGTATCGTTAGTTGAATCCTGCGAAGCAATGTATCCGTTGGTTATAGATAAATTGTTGGCATAGGCGGAAGGCAGAAAACAGAAAACAGATAGGCAGACAACAGAGGACAGAAAACAGAAATCAGATATTGTTTTCCTCATCATTTACCTCTTACTATTTTTTAATAACCGATAACCAGGAAACAAGATACAAACAATAACCAATAATCAAATACCAAGCGGAAAACAAATTTGAATTTTGGATTTCAAATTACAAATTTAAAATTATTTGAACTTGAATCAATATTAAATCTGAGATCTGAAATTATAAAGAGCATCCGCTATGAGCTATGATCCAAGAGCCATCAGCTCTTTGCCAAAAGCGATTTGCCAAATCAGGCGTATCCTTTTTCAGTCAGAATCTTTTCAACTTTTGTCAAATCGCTCTCAGTATCAATACCCCAGGAATCAAAAGGAGTAATTACCGCCTTAATCTTAAACCCCGCCTCAAGAATTCTCAGCTGTTCAAGTCTTTCCGCCTTTTCTAAAGATGAAGGAGAAAGATTTTTAAATATATAGAGAAAATCCTTGGTGTAAGCGTAAATACCTAAATGTTTATAATAAACCGGATTGCGGCCTTTATCCCGAAGAAACGGAATTTTAGCCCGGGAAAAATATAAAGCAAACTCTTTTCTATCTATCACAACTTTAACAATATTCGGGTCTTCTATTTCATCTTCATCGTCAATTACCTTAACCGCGGTGGAAACAGAAAGATTTTTGTCTTCCCGCATTACATCTGCCAATGAATCTATAACCGAAGAAGAAATCAAAGGTTCGTCAGCCTGAATATTAATTACTACTCTCGCATCAATAGAGCTTACAGCTTCAGATATCCTGTCTGTGCCTGAAGGATGGTCAGGCGAAGTAAATATTGTTTTTGCCCCAAAACCTTTAGCTTCATTCTCTATCTCTTTGCTGTCACAGGCAATAATCAAGCCCTCCAAACGCTTCGCCTGAGAAGCAGCCTTCCATGTCCATTCTAAAACAGTCTTTCCCTGCAGTCTTCTTAAGAGTTTTTTCTCCAGACGGCTGGAATTGAGCCTCGCGGGAATAACGCCTATAACTTCCATTTTAAACAACTTTCTTTATCTGAACCTTATCAAAATACTTATTAACTTTATCTGCCAATTCCGAAGGAGATACAGCCGACGCTCCAAGACGAGAAACTACTATCCCCGCGGCAAAATTAGAAAGAAAAGCCGCTTCCAAGAAAGACGCGCCAGCAGACAAAGCTGAAGCGAAAACAGCAATTACAGTATCTCCGGCGCCGGAAACATCAAAAACATCCAGAGCATATGTAGGCAGATGGAAACTCCCGCCTCTCTTAAGAAAAAGCCGCATCCCTTCTTCTCCTAAAGTGACCAGCAAGGCTTCAGGATAAAGTTTCTCTAAGAGGACTTCTCCTAAAAGGTTCAGCTCCTTCCTGCCTTTAACTTTAAAATTGGCGGCGGACTGGGCTTCCTTAAGATTGGGAGTTAAGACAGTAACTCCTTTATAAAAGTCAAAATGCTCTTCTTTCGGGTCAACCGCCACAGATTTCTTTTTCTTTTTGCAAATATCCAGAACCTCTTCTAAAATATGGGGATTAATTACCCCCTTGCCGTAATCCTCAATAACAACAGTATCAAACTTGTCAATATTCCTGCGTATAGAATTAACGATTTTCCGGTTAATCTTTAAAGACAGTTCTTCAGAAGATTCCCAGTCAATCCGGACAACCTGCTGATGACGGGCAATAACCCGGGTTTTTAGAGTAGTCGGACGGCCCTGTATGTTTAACACCAGGCTGTTGTTAATCTTCTCTTTTTTCATCAACCCTTCTATCTGTTTAGAGTAAAAATCTCTTCCGGCTACTCCCGATATAGCGGATTTAACTCCTAAACTGGAGAGATTAAAAGCGACATTTGCCGCCCCTCCTAAAAGATAATTCTCCCGGTTAGCCCAAACCACCGGGACAGGCGCTTCCGGAGAAAGACGGTCAGCTTTACCCCAAACATAACGGTCTAAAATAATATCTCCTATAACCAGGATATTAACCTGTTTAAACTTAGAGATTATCTTTAAAAGGCGGGTTTTTTTTAAATAACCTTTCATTTTTTTTCTATCCTCCTGCCTCAAAAACGGTAAACCCCGTTCCGTTAGAAAACTTCTTCCTAACGGGGCAGCGGCGGAGGCTTTCTCAAACGGGGTAAATCAACTATTCTTCATACCCGGAGAATTTTATCATATAAGGACAGATTAGGCAAACTAAAAAAGAAGCGTGATTATGGAAATAAATGGAAGCTGGCCCTATTTAAGCATGTTAACAGCTGAATTGAATACTTCATCTACGCTTATAGCTTTCAGGCATTTAAACCCCTTCTCACAGTTATGGGCTAAACATACTGAACAGCCGACATCTTTATGGATAAAACGATCCCTTTCTCCTAAAGTATGCCATCGGTTAGGAGAAATGCCCGGCTGATTCCTGCCAAACAGGGTTAAAACCTGAGTCCCCGAAGCTGAACAGAGATGGGATAACCCTGAATCATTGGCTATTAAAAGGTTAATCCTCCTGAATAAAGATACAAGCTGAGGAATGGCGCATCCGCCTATTAGGTTTACAAAAGAAGCATCAATCTCCTTTAAGAAAGGAGCAATAAGTTTTCTTTCTTCCTTTACCCCTAAAAGCAGTATCTTAGCTCCGGTTTCCCTGCTTAACCTTCTGCCTAACTCTACATACCTTTCAGCAGGCCAAATCCTTGAAAGGCAGGATGCCCCTATCCCCAAAGCTATAATTTTTCTGTTATTAAGCTCCCTTTCTCTGAAAAAGTTATCAGCCCAAATTTCCGCTCCATGCTGTTTTGGCACAAACAGTTTAAGCGATTTAACAGGAACACCTATCTCTCTTAACAAGTCTAGAGTATAATCTCTCTCATGTTTTTTCCCTTCCTGCTTTGTATGAGGCACCTTCTTGGTAAGAAAAAATCCCATCTTCTTATCCCACCCCGCGCGGAAAGGTATCCCCGCAAGAAAAGCCATTAAATGAACCCGGTTGGTAGGATGCAAAAGGATCACCCAGTCAAACCTCTTTTTCCTGATCTTTAAAGCGAATTTTAGAGAAGATAGAAAACTATGCTGTTTGCCGTATTTATCATAAACAATCACCTCGTCTAAATAAGGGTTCCCTCTTAAAACATCAGCAGTATAAGGCCGGCAGATAAAACCTATATGGGCTTTGGGAAAAGCCTTACGCAGATTTTCTATTACCGGCGTCGACAAGACCACATCACCTAACTTGTCTGTCCGGATTATAAGTATTCTTTCAGGATTTACCATGTCTAATTATTTTCCGCAGAGCAGAAATTACTTCCCCGGGATTAATATCCATACATTCATTATTAAACCTGCACACAGCTTCTCCGCAGGGAGCGCATACGGCCTTTTCGTTCTTCAAGACTAAGTTTTTATCCGACCAGGGGCCGAACCTCACACTGTCAGTAGGCCCGAATATCCCCACAACCGGAACATTTAAGTAACTCCCTATATGAAGAATACTGGAATCAACAGCTATTAACCCTAAAGCGTATTTGTTCAGAAGATAAAAAATGTCGGAAAGAGATGTCTTACCTACAAAGTCTTTTACCCCCTGCAGCCCTAATATATCTTTATAAAAGGAACGGTCGGACTCTTCTCCTAAGACAATAAGGGGAAAATCCCCTTTAAGAGACTCAACCAACCGCTTTAAATATCTGTAAGGATACTGTTTAATTCTTGAACGGGAAGAACAGGCGATAAACAGAGATTTGGGAATATTAAGTCCATCCCATTTTTTGAACTTATTATCAGAGTCTAAAAACCATCCTTTGCGTTCAGCTTTTCTGGGAGCAATCTTTCTTATCAAACTCATATAGCGGTCTTTCGCGTGCATTTTCCCGGGAAAGAACCTTATGAAAGGAGTCCTGAGTTTACTGCCTATAACTACAGGCAGAAAGGAATTTTTCAAATCAACAACCACTTTATATTTCCCCCTCAAATCAAAAGCAAAATTGCGTTTTTCTCTTTTAGTCCAGGACTTGTCAAAGGAAACAATCTCATCTATAAAACTGCTCCGGCTAATCAGTTCCTTAGTCCTTGGAGAAACTACAGCGGTAATTTTATCCCAGGGGTAATTGAATTTAACCCTGTCCAGGACGGGCAAAGACAAAATCGTATCGCCTATATTGGTAGGAAAATTAATCAGTATCCCTTTCTCCATCAACTTAAAGTTTTTATAGCCTCTCCAAAACTTTTATAGTAAAACATCCCTTGCCTGTTTGAAAACGTCTTCAACTTTGATTTCTTTCATACATATGTTATCCTGACAATTAAACTCATAACAGGGGAGCTTGCATCTCTTATTCTTAAATAAGACCTTTATTATTCCCCGGCCCCGCGGGCCGTTAAGATAGGGAGAAGTAGCTCCAAACACAGCTATTAAAGGAACCTTAAGAGCCGAAGCTAAATGCATAATCCCGGTATCGGCAGAAATAAACAAATCTACCCGTTTTAAGACCGCGGCTAACTCTCCTAAAGAAGTCTTACCGGCAAGGATATAAGGCTTATTTTTCATAAAACTTTCTATCCTCTCTATTAAAGGAATATCATCTTTTGCGCCGGTGAAGATAACGGAAACGGGTAATTCTTCAATAAGTTTATCAGCTAACCCTGCGAAATATTCTTCGGGCCACATTTTAAGCTTCCAATTAGCTTTAGGATGAAGAACTACTAAACGGGTATTCTTCTTAACATAGGTTAGTATTTCCTCTGCCTTCTCTTTTCCTTTTTTAGAAAGGAAGAATTCCGGTATCTTTCCGCAGCCCTCTATCCCCAGCCCTTCTAAAATATGTAAGTAACGGTCCATTTTATGGCTGTCTTCGGAAAGAGGGTTAACTTTTATACCGGCAAAAGTGAATTTCTTAGACCTAAACCCTGCAATATCCTTAATACCAGCCAATTTGCATATAAGAGATTTTGTGAACGAAGGTTTGAGCATCAAAGCTGTATCAAACTTCTTTAAGGATAAAGCTCTAATAAGCTTAACCTTATCAATAAAACCGATACTGTCTTTAATCTCTATAAATTCGTTAATAAAAGGGCTGTTCTGAAAAACGTCCTTAACTCTTTCGTGGGATAATACACAGATATTAGAATCAGGGAAGTTATCCTTCAACACCCTTATTAGAGGAGTAACCATTAAACAGTCACCAATCCAGTTAGGAGCTAAAACTAATATCCTGTACATAACTTAAATATCAATATGGATTTTTCCTTTTTCTAAAAACATCATAAAATCCAGACAGTTTTGCCCAAAGCCCTAACCTGCCGTCATCATTATTAAACTTAACGCGTTTCAAGGCAAAGACACTGCGGCCGTCACCCCTATTAGTAGTAACTCCGCATACATACCCTGCGGCCTTAACAGTCTTTAAAGTTACTTCATTGAACCCTCCAGTAGGATAAGAAATTGATTCAACTTCAACCCCCAGCATATTTTCTAATCTCATCTTTGACCCTGCGATTTCTCTCTTCTGTTCTGAAGGAGAAGCCTCAGGAAGATATCTGTGATTTAAAGTATGAGCACCTATTGAGACCGGAGTATTATCAGTAATATCATGTAGATCGTCCAAACTAAGATACCCTTTTTTGCCTATATTATGGACTATCATAAATATGGTCGCGGGAAAACCGAACTCTTTTAAAACCTTTGCCGCGTCTAAATTATTCTTATATCCGTCATCAAAGGTTATAGCTATTACCCTGCGGGGAACTCTATTATTTTTCATCATCTCGGCTATTTTTGATAAAGGCACAACTTTAAACTTTTTATCTCTTAAGTACTCCAGCTGTTTTCTGAATATTCTCTTGGAAACCACGGGAGTATTCACCGAAGCCGGACCTACAGAATGATACATGATAATGGGAGGATAATAGTTTGATTGGAGAAAGATAAAAAATGAAACAAATAGAACCATTAAAGCAGGGATTAAACCAAGAAAAATTCTTTTCCTCGCCTTCATTTATAAATCTCCTTTTGTAAGATAAACAGCTTTTTTATAAACCTGTTCAGTATTTTCTGCCATTAGTTTTATGGAAAATTTATCCTCTGCCTCTTTTTTTGCTTTGGCTGTAATTCTTCCTCTCAACTCCTGATTAGAAAGAATTTGTTTTAGCGCAGAGCAAAGGGCAAAAGGACTATTTTTTTCCAATACCAGCCCTGTCTCTTTGTCCTTTACTATCTCTGGAAGCCCGCCCTTCCCTGAAACTACCACCGGTACTCCGGCGTATTGAGCTTCAACCACAGAAAAACCAAATCCCTCCTCTAAAGATGGTAAAACAAACACATCTAAACACGGCAGGATATCTTCAGAAGAAACATCTTTAATAAAAACAACTTTCCTTCTCAGTCCCTTTGTATCCGCTAACATTTTCAATTCATCTTCCATTCGTCCCTTCCCGATTATGGCTAAAACAGCTGAAGGAAAATCGTTTATTAATAAAGAAAACGATTCAATCAAAAGCTTATGGTTTTTCTCTTTAGACAAGCGGGCAACTATACCAATAACCGGATTAGAAACCAATCCATACTTAAGACATCCATTATCAGGTATGAACTTCAGGCCATCAAAATCAACCCCGTTGTAAACACAATTTATCTTTTCAAGGGGAATTTTTAAATCAGATACCAGATGCCTCTTTACCGCTCCGCTGATGGCTATGGTTTGAATACCTTCCAACTTTATCAGCTTCCGGCCCGAATTAAAGCGGTAATATCCGTGAAAAGTGGATACATAAGGTATACCTAAAGACTTCCATATTAAGAAAGCTACCATTTGAGATACCCTGGTATTGGCGTGAATAACATCTATTCTATTATATTTCAGAAATTTTCTGATTATAAAGAAAGCTTTGAAAACTTCAAGAGAAAACAGAAACTTGGTTTTTAAAGATATTCTTATTAACTTACAGTCCAGCCTATCTAAAACAGATTCCCATTCTCCGCCTGAAGAAGCCACAAATACATTATGTCTAAGAGACAACCCTTTTACCAAATTAATTACATACTTAGGTATCCCCCCTATATTCAGATGAGTAGTCAGAATTAATATATTCATCTTTAAATGAACTGCCTCGCAGCAAGCTATGAGGTATCAAAAACTTTTCCAAAAAAGGAAACGCAGCAAGCTGCGGGGAATTAAACCCTAGATCCTTCGACTTCCTTCGGTCGCTCAGGATCAATTCGGCTATAGACTTTTTCTTCGAAAGAGTCTAAGTCTCATTGATTAAATAATATTATTAATATGTTTCTCAAACACGCCAGTTTCTATATCCATGCATCTTAAATCCGGGCACTGCTTTCTGTAACAAGCAAGACAGTTAATTTCTCTCCTGACGATAAAAACATTTTTATTTAACACCGCGTGCCTTTTAGGATCAGTAGGCCCGAAAAAAGCTATTACCTTAGTCCCTAAACTTACGGCTATATGAAAAGGAGCGCTGTCGGGAGTTATAAACAGGTTAACTCTTTTAATCAAAGCTGTCAGCAGGCTTAAATCGGTCCTGCCGCAGAAATTGAACACGCCTTCAGGATATTTTGCCGATAGAACTTCGCCTTTTCTAAAAGAGGGAAGAGCCCCTATGAGAACAACTTTGACTTTCTTATTTGTAACTAAGAAATCAACTAACTCTGAAAGCCTTTTTTCTTTCAGGTTCTTGGTCTTCCATTTAGGCGATGCCTCTATATTAATCCCTGCGAGCTTGTCATCAGGATTTATGCCCCTGTCTTTTAATTCCTTTTCTATCCGGAAAGAAGCATTTTGAGAGACAGATATTTCCGGCAGTTCTATATCATCAATACCGGCTAATTTCAGCAATGTTTTCTGGGATTCAAGAGGAGAAACACCCTTAGTTTTTCTGAAATCCGCCTTTTTATCCAAAAGCCCGCCCCATTTACGGTTAAACCCGATGCTCTTTTTAGGAAAGCTGAGGAAAGATAAAAGGTGCGAAAAATGGTTGTTCTGAAGATCAAAGATTAAATCAAAATTCTTCTTCCTCAGGATACCGCTTAACCTGAAAGCTTCTCTCAAAGAGCTGTTTCTACAAACAACAATCTCGTCTATGAAGTCCTGGCCTTCAATTACTTTAAAATACCTCCGGCCGCACAATACCGACATTCGGGCATGAGGAAACCGTTTCTTTAAACTGCGGACAGCCGCTGTCCCTAAAACAACATCTCCTAAGGCCGAAACTTTAATAATCAGAATACTCATCTTATCCCTTGTTTCCCTGTAAACTTTAAGGGTAGAATCTGACATCTTTTCAAGAGTATAAGTATCCTCTACTTTCTTTCTGGCGGTTCGGGCAATATCTGAATAAAGGATTTTATCTCCGGCTAATCGGGTTACTATTCCGGCAATTGATTCACTATCGAACTTAGGAACCAGAAATCCTGTTTTACCGTCCTCTATTATTTCTACCGGGCCTCCCGTATTTGTAGCTATACACAATACCCCTTTAGCCTGAGCTTCAATTAAAACCCTTCCGAAAGATTCCGGAATAAGCGAAGGCAAAATCAGAAAATGGCATTTCCCTAAAAGAACCGCCGAATTCTGAATCCCGGTAAACTCTATGTTCTCAGACAACCCGTATTTCTTTACCATATTTCTCAGGTATGATTCATACGCTCTGTTTTTACTCAAAGCCTTTCCGGCTATATAAGCCTTAATACCGGTAAACTTCCTCCTTAATATATCTATAGCTTTTATAAAATACTCTACTCCTTTCACCGGAGAAATCCGCCCTAAAAAACAAATTCTAATCTCCCCAAAATCCTTATCCTCAGGGCTGACAAATCCAAATTCCTCCAAACTTAGGCCGCGGGGAATAACCCTTATCTTTTCAGAAGAGATATTGAATTTATCAGTCAAATGGCCGGCAATGGTCCTTCCGGGACAAATAACCATCTTAGCTAAGCCTACTATCCGGCTGAATAAATGCACCGAATAATACCCATGGGCAGTAGCTACAAAGTCCGCGGGGGTCTTAAGACCGGCGAAGAAACCTATCAAGTCAGGGATACGCGACCTCCCGTGAACTATATCAATCTTCTCCTTAAGAACAATCTCTTTAACTTTGGGGATACACCCTATAACAGAAGGCAAAGACTTTTTATGGACAGGGAGAGTATAATGTTTTGCCCCTGACGCCTCTAACTCGGAAACCAGCCTCCCTCCGGAAGAAATTACAACCATCTTATGGCCTTGCCGAATAAGGTATCTTGAGAAATCCACTACACCGCGTTCAACACCGCCTAAATCCAAACGGGGAAGGATCTGAAGAATGTTCATAATTAAAGCCTGTTTTCCAAAGCCTGTTCAACGACTTTCCGGTTATCCAGTTTCTTTAACAATAACTTTTTATCCAAAATATCTGATATATACCGGCCTAAATCTTTGATATCCGCTAACTTCGCATAACCTGACTTATCTAAGCTTTCAGCAAAAGCTGTATGCTTTCTGCCGGCCTCCGTATCAAACAAGTTAAAAATCAGGGCGGGCTTAACCGAAGCGGACTCGCTTACCATTGAAACTGAATCCGAAGAAACCAAAACAACATCACACAGAGAAATCATCCCCCCTGAAACAAAGGGATAGTTCTGTTTATTGGCAATAACCAATAACCCAAAATCCTTAAATTCTCTCTCTATAAATTCTTCAGCAAAAGACGGGGTCCTGCGGGAAGTAGAAAGTAACACCTGCCATGAATTACCGGACAGTTCTCTTTTTAAAGCTGAAAGTCTATCTAAAATCATCTTTTCGTTTCTTACTTTTTCTAACGGCCCGCCGATAAAAACCCCTATTTTAGGCAGGCTGTCATTTAAATTCTTAACCATTCTTCTCAACTTCCCGCTATCTATTTTTTGCCTTTCAATATCAGGGAAAGATAAACTACCGTAAATTCTTACTATATTCCTGCTTAAATGGGCATTATCATGAAAAGGAACGACCGCTAAATCATGTTTTCTTATACCTACATTTCCTCTCTGAATAATAAAAGATTTAGCATCTAAGCCGTAAGATAAAATCCTGTTTAAAGAAGACAGACTGCTGCCCGAAGAAATAACTATATCCGCGTACTTAAAAACCCGCTCAAAATCTTTTCCCAGTATAACTCTTAAACAGAAGAAACATCCCAAGCATCTATGAGAAGAGAAAATATTAGAGAAGTCCAGAACAACCCGCTGGGCGGCTGAAAGGCTGAGAGAAACAACCTCTACAACCGAATGAGGCCTTTTTTCTTTTATAAGTGAAGATAGACTTAAAGACTGTTTAAGATGGCCTGCTTTATTATCGCTTAAGACTAAAATATTCAGGCTTTTACTGCGTTTAAACCGTTTATACCACCAGAAATAATCGTAAGGATGTTCTCTTAAACATTCTTCAAAACGGGAATTCAAAACTCTAGAGACTTTCTCAAAATCTTCTTTTCTTTCTACTTCTATTGGAGAGTAACACTTCGTAAAGTTCTCCCCCCACCCTTTGCGAAAAGAACAAACCGGGTATATTTTCTTTCTGAATTTTAAAGCGATCCTTAACGCGCCAACGGGTACAGGAACAACCTTTCCTAAAAACTCCGAATACAAATTTGAATTCTTTGTCCCGTGGTCAAAAACAATCCCTAAAACTTTTCCCGCTTTCAAGTTATCCACCAGCCCTTTTAAATCATCTTCATACACAATCCCGATACCGGCTTTCATTCTCTGCCGGTTTAAATACCTGTCTAACCCTTTTTTTCTCTGCCTGCGGACAACAATAAAGAAAGGCATATTCTCAGCGGCAAAACTGTTGACAACTTCCCAGCTGCCCATATGAACCCCTAAGAATATCCCTTTATCGAATGATACAGAATCAAAATACTCTCTCCCCTCAATTGTAACGCTCCCGTATATCCCCCTTTTGT
The DNA here is from genome assembly GCA_964609315.1 of uncultured Planctomycetia bacterium. Lineage (GTDB taxonomy): Bacteria > Omnitrophota > Gorgyraeia > Duberdicusellales > Duberdicusellaceae > CAZSRG01. The sequence goes on along the minus strand of CAZSRG010000045.1, from coordinate 381 downwards.
TATTGAGAAGCAAGGACTCTATAACAGACATACCAAAACGCTTAAAACTCTCACGGGCAATTTCTTTTACTCTTGAATAACCGGCATCAGGAAAAAGAAGTTTGATATTCTTTAAAGCCTGGCCCCGTTTATTTCCGCTGAGATAAAAAACACCCAAACCGGCTAAACGTCCGGTAAACGAAAGCATAAATCCGGGGAAAAACCTTAATATTTTAGTTATCAGACCTAACAGCTTATACATCTTCTAACATAGGTTAAGAATTCTTCCTGATTATTTATCTTTAAAGAAACTCTAAAAACAAACAGGCCTATCTTTGAAGAAAAAATAAACCGCGGCTTGTCTTTAGCGGTCATTATTAAACTACCTATGCCTTTAGATAA
>CAZSRG010000044.1:0-12862 GCA_964609315.1 uncultured Planctomycetia bacterium | reverse complement strand
GTTTAATGTAACTATTTAGGCTGCCGGGCATTATGAGCATTTTGCGATCTCAACAACATTTTCTCGGTTAATACTCTATAAAATAGGGCAGGGCCATTAACCCAATCCCGATAAGGATTGAAATGAGTACATTGGAAACAAAATAGGGGAAAGCGCATAAACCGATACCGGAGAAGAGAGCAAAGGCTTTTCTTTGCTTCCTGCCGTATATAATATACCCCATCCCGATTGAGCTGAACACTACAACTGATATTAATGAAGCTGAACTTCCCACCGGTTATCTCTTTTTCTTTGTAACCGCGTTGTAAACCGCGGCGATTATTGCCCCGCCTATCGCCCCGTCAATAAATCCCCAAGCAGCTCCTAATACACTGCCTAAAAAAGTCGGATTGAACCCGGCATAAACCGAGGACATTACTTCAACGAACTTTGTGCACCAGCCGAGCATGGAAGCTAAACCGGAAAACAGGATGCAAATTGACCATGATATACCAAGTCCGATTGCCAGTCCTTTCACGCTTAACTTTTCCATTCCTACCTCCTGTATTTAATGTCTTTATTATAACATAGAAACATAGGTATAAAGCTTCCTTTTTTTGGCAAAATTGCTATTTTACGCGCATGCCGTATTCTATGTTATTATGATAAAATTATGGACATCGCGCGAGGGGAAAAGATTGCCCCTTCAGATAAAGTTGCAATTAGACTTGGGCAGGAGTAAAATATCTTTTTAAGAAAGGAGAAAAGGAGGAACCAAAAATGAAAACAGCGGTTATTTATTATTCCCGGGGAGGGACAACCAGGAAAATGGCTGAGATTATCTTTTCTGTGCTTAAGCAGGAAGGAGTTTCTGCCGATTTGCTGAATGTTGAGGAAATGAAAGCTGAATCTCTGCTTGAGTATCAAGGTATAATTATCGGCTCGCCTACTTATTACGGGACTTTAGCCTGTGAAGTAAAAAAGCTTTTAGATGAGAGTGTGTCTTTTCATGGAAAACTTGACGGGAAGATTGGCGGGGCGTTTGCTTCTTCAGCGAATACCGCCGGAGGGAATGAAACGACAATCCTTTCTATCTTAGAAGCTATGTTAATTCACGGCATGGTTATTAAGGGCGATTTTAAAGGAGACCATTACGGCCCGGTCGCGGTAGGCAGAGTGGATAAACGGGCGGAGGATAATTGCCGGAGGTTTGCTCAGAGGTTCGCGGAGTTGGCAAAGGGCAAAGAGCATAGAGCATAGAGCGGAGAGATATATAGAGATAAAATACAAAAAGGAAGATATTTTAAACGCCATGCACTATGCGCCATGCGCAAAGCGCATAGGGCAAAGAGCAAGAGGTGTTAAGAAAAAGAAATGACAGGGTTTTTTTATTTCGTAGAACATTTTGTTAAGACCAGTCCTTTATGGAGTATACCTCTGGTATTTGTCTCCGGGATACTGATGAGCTTGTCTCCTTGTTTTTATCCTTTAATTCCGGTTATATTGGGTATAATCGGGGTTAATGATAGGATAAGCAAAAAGAAAGCTTTAATCTTAAGCCTGATTTATGTTTTAGGGATCTCTTCGGTATATACTTTCTTAGGGGTTTTGTCGGCTGTCAGCGGGAAGATGTTTGGGCAGGTTTCTGAACTGCCTTTAGTTCAGTTTATTGCCGGAGGAGTGATGGTTTTAATGGGCCTTGCTCTTTGGAATTTATTCCATTTTCAGCTGTCTTTTCCGGTAAGCCGTCAACTTAAAGAATTAGGCTGGCTGGGGGTTTTTCTTTTAGGGATAGTAAGCGGATTAGCCGTCGGAAGCTGTACTCTTCCCGTGTTGGGGGCAATCTTGGTTTTAATCGCTTTTCAGAAAGATGTGTGGATAGGAGGAGTTTTACTTTTCTCGTTTTCCTTGGGGATAGGCGCGGTGTTTATGGTTGTCGCTGTGCTTGGAAATAGATTGACTAAAGTCCTGAATAAAAAATCTAATCTTTCTCTGGCAGTCAAGAAAGTAATGGGTATAATAATTATCCTGATAGGAATATATTTTATATTTAGAGGGGTAGAAGCTTTATGAGGCGGATATTAATATTTATTTTAATAAGTTTCTTATTAAGCCCTGTTTGGGCGCGGGATTATCAGTCCTTATATAGAGGTATGGTTTCTGACCGGGAATTCAAGGCTAAGGATAAAACCATACTGCTTTTTTGGTCAATGCGGTGTCCTTATTGCAGGAAATCTATACGTGCTCTTAAAAACAAATGCGGAGAGTTGAAGAATGAAGGGTATTATCTTTATCTCATTAACGGGGGCGAAAGCAGGGAGAAAATCAAACCTTTTATTCAAAGAGAAGGAATAACCTGTCCTGTCCTTTTAGATTACGAGGGGGATTTAGGGTATATTTATCAGGTGTTAGGTATCCCTACTTTTGTCTTTCTCTATAAGGGGGAAGAAATAGACAGGACTAATTATTTGAACGAAGATGTTTTAAAAATTGTTTATGGCAAACGATAGAGTGGAACTAAAATCAGGGTTGTGGGTTGATTTGTATGAGCTGGCGATGGCCCAGGTCTATTTTAAGTATAAACGAGACAGAATAGCTACCTTTGAATTGTTTATTCGTTCTCAAAAAAGGCCGTTCTATGTAGCTTACGGGATAAGGGAAGCTTTAGATTATCTGTCCGGCATTAGGTTTAGCAAGGAGGATATAGATTTCTTAAATAAATTGGGTTTATTTGATAGAGAATTCTTAGGATACCTCAGGAAATTCCAATTTAAAGGGGAAGTTTGGTCTGTTGATGAGCCGGAGATAATCTTTAGCCAGGAGCCTGTTCTGAGAGTTACCGCGAATTTGATTGAAGCCCAGATTGTTGAGAGCGCGCTGTTAAGTACGGTAAACTTACATACTACTTTAGCTACTAAAGCTTTCAGGATAGTAACGGCAGCGGGAGTGAGGAAAGTGTACGATTTTTCTCTGCGCAGGGCTCAGGGTAAAGAGGCTTCTCTATCCGCGGCGAAATCTTCTTTCGTGGCGGGATGCCAGGGGACTTCCAATGTCCTGGCAGGGAAGATTTACGGCCTGCCGGTTTCAGGGACAATGGCCCATTCGTTTGTGGTTAATTTTTCCTCTGAACTTGAGAGTTTCCGGTTATTCTCTAAAACTTTTCCTAAGAATACGGTTCTTTTAATAGATACATACAGCATAAAAGAGGGGATACAAAATGCCATTAAAACCGCGAAGATATTAAAAGCTGATAAGAAAAATCTTATAGGGATACGGATTGACAGCGGAAACCTTCTTGAGGAATCAAGGTATGTCCGCAGGCATTTAGACGGCGAAGGGTTAGTGGATGTCCTTATATTTGTTTCGGGCGATTTAGATGAATATAAAATAAAAGAGTTAGTAGATAAACACGCCCCTATTGACGCTTTTGGCGTAGGTACGCATATGGGGACTTCTTCAGACCTGCCTTTTACCGATGTTATTTATAAGCTGGTTGAAACAGGCATGCCTGAGGGAAAGCCTCTGCCGGTGATGAAAATCTCTGAGAATAAAGAGACCCTTCCTTTTAAGAAACAGGTTTTTAGGAAGTTTGCTTTGGGCAGGATAATGAAGCAGGATTTTATAGCTCTTGCTTCAGAAAAAAGCCCGGGCAAGCCCTTATTAAAAAAAGTGATGTATCGAGGGCAGGTTTTAGAGAAAAGAGAAGATGTTATTACTCAGAGGAAGAAATTGAAGAAAAAAGCCGAAAGCCTGCCGAAGGAATTGAAATCAATAACGGCTTTCTGTAAATACCCGGTGGTTTTGACCGAACGGCTTAAAAAAGCGGCTGTTTTGGTTAAACAGGATATTAAAAAACGGTTTGAGTCCGAAACAGTTGTCTTTTTTGATGTAGATACTCAGTTTGATTTTGTGGATAGGAAAGGCGCTCTTTTTGTTGAAGGGGCGGATAAGTTGAAAAGCGCGTGGAAGCAGTTAACCCGGTTCGCGGAGAGCCGGAATATTTTAGTTGTATCTTCTCAGGATATTCATAAGAAAAAAGACCCTGAATTTAGAAAGTTCAACCCCCATTGTATTCAAGGCAGTAAAGGGTGTGAAAAAATCCCCCAGACCCGGCTTGATAATTATGTCCGGATAGCCGGAGGTAAAAACTATTCTTTAAGCGAACTTTTCAGGATGAAAGACAATTATCCTCAGGTTATAATAGAGAAAAATGTTTTGGATGTCTTCTCAACCCCCAATACCCGGATGCTTTTAGAAGTTGTCAGCCCTGCTAAGGTTTATGTTTACGGGGTGGCTTTGGAGTTTTGTGTTAAATCCGCCTGTTTAGGGCTGGTAAAGGCGGGGTATAATGTGTTTTTAGTTGAAGATGCTGTTGAAGCTGTTTCTTCTGAATCAAAGCCGGCTGTCTTGTCTGAGCTGAAGAAAAAAGGCGTCAAGCTTATAAAAGCCGGAGATGTTTTGGCTGGGGCCGATTTTCCTAAATAAAGATATAAATGTTTCTATGTTAAAGAAAATAACAAGTTTTGTTTTGGTTTTAATGATGTTTTCTTTGAGCGGGTATGCCGATATATACGATTTCGGGCCGCTAAAAAAAGAGGGGAAAGCCTTTAAGCAGGATATGAGCCTTGTCAAAATAAGGCTTAAGGAAAAGCCCGGGCAATCATCGGATTTTTTCATATACAATATTGACCGGGTAAACAGCCCGCGCAAACTTTCAAATAAAGAGTTAGACAACGCTGTTTTTTTGTTAGAGAAGGGCAATCTGTATTTTTCCCGGAAAGATTACAATAAGGCTGTTTCTTACTATAAAAAATCCTTGAAAATAAACCCCTTGTTTATTTCAGCCCTGAATAATTTAGGAGCTGCTTATTTTATTTTAGGCGAGTATGAAAAGAGTATCCCTCAGTTTGAAAGCATAATAAAGATTGAGCCTTTAGATGGGTATGCTTATTTCTACCTGGGCCGGATATACAAAAAACTTAATAATTACCGTAAGGCCGGGTCGTACTTAAATACGGCCATGAATATTTTTCAAGACGGGGATAAACAGTATTTGGTAAAAGAAATCGAAGGCCTTTTAGAACAGCTGAAGGTTATACCTTAAGGCTTTTTTGATCTAAGAGCTTGAAACATCCGCATTAGTTGTTATAATACTCCACTTTTTGTTATTTATAGTAAATAGAAAATATAGAGGATAACATAGCTTATAGATCATAGCAATATATAGAAATATGTTCGTCCGGCAGGCTTGCGAAATTCATTGAAATTAAGAAGCGATAAATTTCATGAGCGAAGCGAGCAAGTTCCTCCCGAAGCGCAAATTTCGCGAGGCGAAGCTGATGTATTTAAAAAGCATTGACAAATATTAAGGAAATCCCGCCTCAGAGAAGATGTTAGAAAAATATCTTTGATATTTTTCTAACCTTCGGCGGGATCAATTCGACTAAGTGATTTTTTATTATTGGGAATAATAAAAAATCACAGTCTCATTGAGGAGGATTAAAATGGCAAGAAGAAGAATTACAATGGACGGGAATACGGCGGCGGCTTATATAGCCCATGCTACGAACGAAGTATGCGCTATTTATCCGATAACGCCTTCTTCGGGCATAGGTGAAATGGCTGATGATAAATCAGCAAAAGGAGAGACAAATATCTGGGGCAAGATTCCCACTGTATCAGAACTCCAGTCTGAGGGCGGAGCTTCAGGGGCTGTCCACGGTTCTTTGACAGCAGGAGCTATGACTTCAACTTTTACCGCTTCTCAGGGGCTTCTTTTGATGATTCCCAATATGTTTAAAATAGCCGGAGAATTAACTCCGGCAGTTTTTTATGTGACGGCGAGGTCAGTTGCTTCTCATGCTTTGTCTATATTCTGCGACCATTCTGATGTTATGGCTGTGAGGTCTACGGGGTTCGGCCTTCTTTTTGCCTCAAGTGTGCAGGAACTAATGGACTTGTCTTTAATTGCCCAGGCCGCGACTTTAGAATCACGGGTTCCGGTAGTTATGGTCTCAGACGGGTTCCGTACTTCCCATGAGATTCAGAAGATTGAGGAGATTACCTTTGATGATATGCGGGCGGTGATAAATAGTGAATATGCTTTAGCCCACAGGATGAGAGGCCTTAATCCGGACAGGCCGGTGGTTAGGGGGACTTCTCAGAATCCGGACGTGTTCTTTCAGGAAAGAGAAACTGTTAACCGTTTTTATGATAAAGCGCCGGATATTTTCCAGAAGGTTATGAATCGTTTTGCTAAGCAGGTCGGCAGAGAGTATAAACTTTTTGATTATATAGGCAAAGCAGATGCTGAACGGATAGTTGTGATTATGGGGTCAGGCGCGGGAGCAGTAGAAGAAACAGTTGAATACCTTAATAAGAACGGCGGAAAGACAGGCCTCATAAAAGTGCGTTTATACCGGCCGTTTGATGTCAAGGCTTTCATTAATGCCATACCAAAGACAGTGAAATCAATTGCCGTCTTAGATAGGACTAAAGAAGCCGGCTCTGTCGGCGAGCCTTTGTATATTGATGTGCGGTCGGCAATAGGCGAGGCTATGGAGAAGGGGTTTGCTCCTTTTAAACAGTGGCCGAAAGTTTTAGGAGGGAGGTACGGGTTAGGGTCAAAAGAATTTAATCCTTCTATGGTAAAAGCGGTATTTGACAACCTCAGCCTTTCTGAACCTAAGAATCATTTCACAGTAGGTATTGTTGATGATGTTACCGGTACCAGTTTGGATGTGGACAGCTCTTTTTCTCTTGAGGGTAAAGATACTTTCCGCGGAGTTTTTTACGGGTTAGGCTCTGACGGGACTGTCGGGGCGAATAAGAATTCCATTAAGATTATCGGTAACCTGACTGAGAACTATGTCCAGGGGTACTTTGTCTATGATTCTAAAAAGGCAGGGTCAATAACCATATCGCATTTGCGTTTTGGGAAAGAACCTATCCGCAGCACTTACCTCATTCAGAAAGCAAACTTTCTTGCCTGCCATAATTTCAGTTTTTTAGAGAAATATGACATTTTTTCATCGGCAGAAGATAATGCCGTGTTTTTGCTTGCCAGCCCTTACGGAAAAGATGAGGTATGGAGTAAGATACCAAAAGAGGCCCAGCAGGCGATAATAGATAAGAAACTGAAGTTTTATATTATCCGCGCTTTTGATATCGCCAAAGAAATAGGGTTAGGAGCAAGGATAAATATTATTATGCAGACAGCCTTCTTCAAAATCAGCAATATCTTTCCTGTCAACGATGCTGTCGCGGCAATCAAAGAGTCAATAAAGAAAACTTACGGGAAAAAAGGCGAGAAAGTTGTAGAGATGAATAATAAGGCGGTTGATATGGCGCTCAATGCGATAGAGGAGATTGAAGTCTCAGCTTTTGCCGATAGTAACATAAATATGCCTCCGGTTGTTCCTGATACAGCACCGGAGTTTGTGCGCAATGTTACCGCAAAAATGATTGCGGGTAAAGGGGACGATCTGCCGGTTTCGGCTTTTCCTGAAGACGGGACATGGCCTTCGGCTACTTCGCGGTATGAAAAACGCAATGTCGCGCTGCAGATACCTGAATGGAATCCTGATGTTTGTATCCAGTGCGGCCAGTGCAGTATTGTTTGTCCCCATGCGGCCATACGTATGAAGATATATGACAGCGGGATGTTGAAAAACGCGCCTGAAGGATTCAAACATACAACGGCTAAAGGTAAAGGGGTGGAAGGGAAATCTTTTACTTTGCAGGTTGCCCCCGAAGACTGCACCGGGTGCGGAGCCTGTGTAAACAAATGCCCTGCTATGGAGAAAGGCCCGGATGGTGTCCCCATAGGCAGAAAAGCCATTAATATGGTTTCTCAGATTGCGGTAAGAGAGAAAGAAAAACAGAATTTTGAATTTTTTCTTTCTATTCCCGATATGAAAGTAACAGATCTCCCTTTTGATATCTCTACTGTTAAAGGGAGCCAGCTTATGCGGCCTTTGTTTGAATTCTCAGGAGCTTGCGCGGGATGTGGGGAAACCCCCTATGTTAAACTGCTTACTCAGCTCTTTGGAGACAGGGCTTTAATTGCCAATGCTACGGGATGTTCTTCAATATACGGAGGGAATCTTCCTACAACTCCATATTGCGCGCGCGCTGACGGGCGCGGCCCGGCCTGGTCAAACTCTCTTTTTGAGGATAACGCCGAGTTCGGGTTTGGAATGAGACTGGCTGTTGACCATGTTACAGAGAATGCCAGGGTTTTGCTTAAACAGATGGGAGGGAAAGAACTTAAACAGCAGGCAGTGCTTGTTAATGAAATTCTTAATGCCGAACAGAATACTCATATTCAGATAGAAGAACAGCGCCGGAGAGTGGAGATATTGAAGGGGCATTTAACCAGGGTAAATACTTCTCAGGCGAAGGAATTGGCTGGTATTTTAGGATATCTCGTTGCCAAGAGCGTTTGGATTGTAGGCGGCGACGGGTGGGCCTATGATATAGGCTATGGAGGGTTAGATCATGTCCTTGCTCAGAATAGGAATGTGAATGTGCTTGTTTTGGATACGGAAGTTTATTCCAACACCGGCGGGCAGATGTCAAAAGCTACGCCTATGGGCGCGATTGCCAAATTTGCCGCGGCCGGGAAGCCTTTATTTAACAAAGACTTAGCTCTTATCGCGGTTACTTACGGGTCTGTTTATGTTGCCCGTATAGCTTTAGGAGCCAACCCTGCTCAGGCTCAAAAGGCTTTTATTGAGGCGGAACAATATAATGGGCCGTCTCTTATTGTTGCTTATTCTCACTGTATTGCCCACGGGATTAATATGACTAAAGGTATGGATCAGCAGAAAAAAGCGGTTCTTTCGGGATTCTGGCCGTTGTTCAGGTTTAATCCGGACTTAATGAAAAAAGGAGAGAACCCCTTAAAGATTGACAGCAAGGAGCCGAGTATCTCTTTAGAGGAGTATGTTTACAATGAGAACAGGTTTAAGGCGTTGAAAGCAGCGAAACCTGAAAGGGCCCGGGCCCTTCTTGAAAAGTCCGGGCAGGAAATTAGGCGCCGGTTTAAAGTATATGAGCACTTATCTAAACTGGATTATAGCAATATTTGATTCCATTGTTTCATTGGAAAAAATGTTGCATTTTCTTTTTTCTGTGCTATAAAAATACAAGATATTCTTGACAAAATATTAATGAAATCCCGCCTCAGAGAAGATGTTGGAAAATTCTATTACTACAATTTTCCAGCCTTCGGCGGGATCAATTCGGCCATACAACTTATGTCATTCTTTGAATTCCATAAGTTGTGGCCTCATTGAGGAGGTAATCATGGCTAAAGTATCTATTGACGAATCAAAGTGTGTAGGATGCGGGCTTTGTGTTAATGCCTGTCCGGATTGTTTTGAGTTAAACGGTTCAGGCATAGCTTTGGTAAAGAATTCTGAATGCAGTGAGTGTGATGTAAAAGATATCGCTTCTCAGTGCCCGGTTGAAGCCATTACTGTTGAAGAGTAAGTCCGAATTTAAAATAGTCAATCTTTGTTTTATAGAGTAATCCCCCTGAGGCGGAAAGTTTTTGGCTTTTTTCCTGGAGATTTCGCGGTATTAGTCCACAAGTGACAAATATAGATACATCGTGTACCTGATAAAAACTCTAAATTCCAAATCCTAAATTCTAAATAAACTCAAAATTCGAATGTTCGAATGTTCAAAACAAACTTCTTTTCAATGAGTTATGAATAACGTTTTGAATTTTAATCATTTTGATTTTGGATTTGTTTAGGGTTTAGAGTTTAGGATTTAGGGTTTACGATGTCTGTATATTCAATACACAATATCTAACAATTTGTCAATCTTTCTTCTACCATCACTGTTTTTGGAGAAGTTTGAACCCGCTTTCTTTAACCAGTTTTAATAGGTAGGAATTCATAACAGACGCCCGTTTTTGGGCAAGAAGGTTTTTCATATAAGATTTTTTCTCTTTGTTGAATTTATCTTCATCCGCGGGTTTAATGTCGGAAACCTGGACTATATAAAATCCTTTTTTAAGCCTGACAGGAGGGAGAATAATGTCTCCTTTCTTATGGGCGAAGATTTTATTGTTAAAAGTTAAATCCCATCCGATGTTATCAATATAATCAGCCGGCTTAAAATACCCGCTTTCAGATACCTTTATTTCAGGAAAGGATTTAACCGCTGTTTCTAAATTCTTTATCCCGTCTTGTTTAATTTCTTCTGATATTTTTTGGGCCGTTTCTTCAGCTTTCTTCTCGGCGGATTTCTGTATGAACCTTTTTCTTACTTTGTCAGTTATCTCTTCAAAATCAGGTATGCGGGACGGTTTCTCTTCCGTTTTTACCATAAACAGGATGCCTTCGGATGTTTTTATGGGGCCGGAAGGTTTATCCGTTTTCATCCCGAAAGCTTCAGAGATAACATCTTTCTGCCAGCCTAATCCCTTGATCGGCCCTTGATTAGTGAAAAAACCGGAATCAACAGATTCAAGCCCGAAAACTTCAGCGGTTTTGTCTATGTCTTTAGTGTTCCGCAGTTTCTTTTCTATCCTGGTTATTAAATTTTGCGAAGGGTGCTTTACGAGCAGGTATTTTATTCTTACTTGAGGTTCTGTTTTAAAAGAAATGAGGTTGTCGTTATAAAAAGACTTTATCTCTTCCGGCGAGGGAGAAATCCCCTTTTTTAAGCCCTTAATGTCAATTAAGAGATATTTTATTTTTGCCTGTTTGTTCTTGCTAAGATAAAGTTCCCTTGCTTCTTTTTCGGTAATAGTTATATCAGACATCAGTTTCTCTTTAAGCTTATCGGCTTCTATTTGTTCTCTCAGGAATTGTTCGAACTGGGCAGGGACAGCATGGGCCTGCTGTAGTATCATAAGGTATTTTTCTTTTGAGAACCCTCTGTTTGTATTTAGGTAAGGGAAAGAAGATATATACTCCGCTAATTCTTTATCAGATACTCTCATCTTTTCTTTTTCAGCTTTTCCTGATAGGAGCATATCCTGCCAGGCCAAAGTTATCAGGCGGTCCTGTTTTAAATTGTTAAGCGCTTCTCTGCCGTATTTAAAAAGAAATAGAAGCTGGATGTTGCGGGTATAATCCGAGAGGGCCTGAGGAGATATTTTCCTGCCGTAGATAACAGCTGTGGAAGAGGAATGACTTCTTCTGAAGAAACTGTTTGATCCCCAGAGGATAAAAGCAGGAACGACTAATATTAAGAGGACCCAGAGTTTCTTTTTTACATCGCCGCGTATTTTGTCCAGCATTTTGATACTCTTATGGCGTTATCGTATAATAGCAACAACTTGTATATAACTTAATGAACTACCTCGCAGCAAGCTACGAGGCATCAAAAACTTTTCCAAAAGAGGAAACGCAGCAAGCTGCGGGGAATTAAACCCCAGATCCTTCGACTCCCTTCGGTCGCTCAGGATCAATTCGGCTATAGACTTTTTCTTCGAAAAAGTCTAAGTCTCATTGATTAAACCTATGGCTGAAGAGTCTCGAGTTTAGGGCTTAGAGTTTCTATTGAGGCCGCGATATATATTTGTTGCCTAGACTTTATCATAATGAGATTTATATCATATAAGTTTTCTCTTTACAAGATATTTCTCTAACTGTATAATTAATTCTCGTGTCTTGAGGCTAATACTGAAAATAAGGCTGGTAATTAGGTATATAAAGGGGAATATGAAAAAAGCAAATAAAATATTAAAATTAGGATTACCTAAAGGGAGCCTCCAAAATGCCACTTTTAGGCTCTTTCAGATGGCAGGGTTTAAGATTGATGTAGAAGGAAGGTCGTATTTCCCTTCAATAGATGACGAGTTTATCCAGCCGGTTCTTCTTCGGGCTCAGGAGATGCCGCGGTATGTTGAAGAGGGAGTCTTAGACTGCGGTATAACCGGTGAAGACTGGATTAGCGAAAACAACGCGAAAGTCGCCCGCCTTGCTGAATTGGTTTACGCTAAACGGACACTTAGACCGGTCAGGTGGGTGTTGGCTGTGAAAGAAGATTCTAAGATAAACAGGGTTTCTGATTTGGAGGGTAAAAGAATATCTACGGAATTGGTCAATGTTACCCGGAAGTTTTTGAAGAAGAATAAAGTAAAAGCTGAGGTGGAATTTAGCTGGGGAGCTACTGAGGTTAAAGTAACCAGCGGGCTGGCTGATGCTATTGTTGAGTTAACCGAGACAGGGGCGTCTTTGAGAGCAAATAACCTTAGAGAAATAGCCTGTGTCTGCGAGTCCACTTCAAGATTTATCGCCAATAAAGAGTCGGTAAAAGACAAATGGAAGAGAAAGAGAATGGATTACCTGATTCTGCTTTTGTCCGGGGCTATTGAAGCTCAGGGTAAAGTCGGGATTAAACTTAATGTCCGTAAGCGCGATTTGGAAAATGTCTTGAAAGTCCTGCCTGCTTTACGCCGGCCTACGATATCTTCGCTGGTTAATTCCGGGTGGTATGCTTTAGAGGCGGTTATTGAAGAGATTAAAGTAAAAGAGCTTATTCCGTTGCTTAAAGAATGCGGAGCGGAGGGGATTGTTGAATTCCCTTTAAATAAGATTATTCATTAGGAGAAGAGTATGCCTTGCGGGAAAAAAAGAAAGTTGCAGAAAGTTAAACGCCATTGGTTCAGGAAGCGCAGAAAACAGCAGCGGCACAGAAATAAATAGGCTTTTTATTCTTATATCTGATGTGCTTTTGGCCCCGGCCTTCCGGTGAAGTGGATGGATTCAAAATTCGGGTAAACCCTGTTAGCCCCGTTAGAAAGAATTTTTCTAACGGGGCAGCGACGGTGGCTTTCTCTAACGGGGTAAATCCCGCCTTTTCTTGAATCAATGAGACTTAGACTTTTTCGAAGAAAAAGTCTATAGCCGAATTGATC
>CAZSRG010000043.1:10254-12897 GCA_964609315.1 uncultured Planctomycetia bacterium | reverse complement strand
TGGGAATGCTGCCTCTGGCAGTATCTCGTGGATGGGGCGCTGAGATGTGGCAGCCGTTTGGAATAACCGCAATTGGCGGCCTTTTGGTTTCAACTTTTGTTACTTTAGTGCTGGTGCCCGTTGTTTATACTATTGCTAATAGAAAATAAAAAAACCGCCTTTCCACCCCAGGGGTGGAAGTAATAGGTGAAAAGAAATAGTAAATGAGCAAATGAAAAGGAAAATTCCTCTTGTTACAGGAGAAATTTATCATGTAGATAGTAAAAGCATTGCTAATTTTGTAATATTTAACAACGATAGTGAATTTTTAAGAATGAGAGCTCTTTTCAAATACTATCAAATAAAAGATCCCCTTTATAAATTCAATTATTTTGTGAAGACTAAAGTAAAAGAAGAAGATTTTGATAAATATTTTTCTCTCTATTTATCTAACAAAGAAAAATTAGTACAGATAATTGCCTATTGTATTATGTCTACACATTTCCATCTTATTTTAAAACAACTAAAAGAAGGAGGCATTTCTATTTTTATAGGTAATGTCCTTAATAGTTACTCTCGCTATTTTAATACTAAACATAAAAGGCGCGGTCCCTTATGGGAAGGGAAATTCAAAAATTTATTGGTAAAGACGGATGAGCAGTTACTTCATTTGACTAGATACATCCATTTAAACCCTACAAGCGCAGGACTTGTGAATAAACCCGAAGAATGGTTGTATTCTTCTTATCTAGAATATTTGGATAAAGTAAAAGAGATAAATAGAATTTGCTATTATGAAGATTTAATAGATATATCAGCTTTTTCTTATAAGAATTTTGTAGAAGATAGGATTTCATACCAGAGAGAACTGGAGAAAATTAAGCATTTAATTTTAGAGTAAATAAAATCTACCTATTTCCACCCCAGGGGTGGAAATAGGTTAGGAAGATGGAAGGTGAAACTGGTAGTTATCTGTTATAATATTGCTATTAATAAAGAAGTTATGGAAGTTTTAAAAGAATTAGAAATTAAAAGTTATACCGAATTTGAAAGAACGCAAGGCGCAGGGAATCTGGCTGGCCTACACTTGGGAACAAATGTTTGGCCGGCAGTCAATTCGGTTATGATAATTGCTTTAGAAGATGATAAGAAAGACAAACTTATTGAGAAAATAAAAGAATTACGGAAAAAATTAGGGAAAGAAGGCGTTAAAGCATTTGTTTTGCCTTTAGAAGAGATTACATAATGATAAGAAGAAGCAAGCCAAAGATTGGTTTGGCCTTAGGTAGTGGCGCAGCAAGAGGCCTGGCACATATTGGAGTATTAAAAGCGCTAAAAGAACGAGATATCTCTATTGATATGATTGCTGGTTCAAGTATGGGGGCGTTTGTCGGCGCCTGTTATGCAAGGAATGGAGATATAACAGATCTTGAAGAAATAGTGTTAAATCTTGACTGGAAACAATTGGTTCGATTATTAGATCCTAATTTAGCATTGCTTTTCAAAGGAGTTATCCATGGTAAAAAAGTTAAAGAACTTTTGAAGACATTAATAGGAGATGTGGAGTTTAAGGATTTAAAAATTCCTTTGGCGGTAGTAGCTACAGATATTAATACAGGTGAAGAAGTAATAATAGAAGAAGGTTCAGTAATTGAGGCAGTTAGAGCAAGCATTTCCATACCTGCTATATTTATGCCGGTAAAGTTAAAAGATAGATTTCTAATGGATGGAGGGATAGTAAATCCCGTTCCAGTGAGTGTGGTTAAAGACATGGGCGCAGGATTCGTTATTGCCAGCAATGTAATCCATAAAGTCCAAGGAAGAAGACCTATTGTCTCTACGAAGAGACAAAAGTACTCTTTGCCAATTTCCAAAACACAGATTAAAAATGCAGATTTAGTGGCACTGAATAATAAAATCGATAAACTTCTTCTTGAGAATAAAAATAAAATTGAGAATTTTCAAAAAATTATCAATGGATTTAAAGAAAAAATTTATAGAGGATCTCAAAAAGTAGATCCAAATACTCCCAGTATATTTGATGCTATAATTCAGACAATTTATGCCATGGAATATGAAATAGCAAAGTCGAAAATAAAAGAGGCGGATATAGTAATAACCCCAAATACCAGACATATTGCATCATTGGAGTTTTATCGAGGGGAAGAGGTAATCATAGAAGGGCATAAAGCGGCAAAGAGGGTATTTCTTGAACAGATAGAAATATTTGAAAAGATGTTTAAGTGAAGATAAATGTTTAGGGGTAGTTCTCGAAATTAGAAATAAGCCGGCATGGTCTTTCTTTCAAATGCAACAAAACGGTTATGAACACTTTTGTTGCATTTGGATGGCCGTGGTTGTTTTAGTCGGGAATAGATAATCCCAGAATAGATAATCCTTGATTGACAGAGGTATTCTTTTGTGTTATTTTAACTTCCGCGTCTTGTTCTATGTCTTTCTTAATAGGGCGCTGTTGTATAATAGCAACATCGCATGATTACAGCGATATTCTTATACCCTTATGGGTACAGGCGGGCACAGGTTAGAAAGTGATTGCAGTAATAAAAAGCTAATGTTTTCAATCGTTGTCTTCTTATATTAATCTCTGCAATCAGGGACTGGCGCATTTTGCCTGTGCCCGTAAGGGTGCCTGTGCCCGTAAGG
>CAZSRG010000043.1:0-10154 GCA_964609315.1 uncultured Planctomycetia bacterium | reverse complement strand
TGCCTGTGCCCGTAAGGGTGCCTGTGCCCGTAAGGATGTCTGTGTCTGTTAGGGTGCAACAGTCCCAATAGAGGATAACTTGTAAGGGTAAAAATTGTGTTAGGTATAATCGGCTGCGGAAATATGGGCGCTTCCATAGCTAAGGGAGTAATCAAGGCCGGCAAAAAGGCTTCTGGCCTGATAATCTACGATAAGGACGAGAAAAAACTTAGGCAGGTTAGCGGGAAATACCGGATTCCTGTTTCAAAATCATTGGAAGAGCTAATTTCAAAAAGCGGGATTATCCTGATTGCCGTAAAGCCTCAGGACATCCTTCAGGTTTTAGAGACTATTAAGAAACTTCATAAGCGCCAGCTTGTAATTTCAATCGCCGCGGGTATTCCTGCTTCTTTTATTGAGAAGATAATAGGCGGTAAGGTTCGGGTGGTTAGGGTTATGCCTAACTTGGCGGCAAAAGTTTCGCGGAGCGTGTCTGCTTTATCTAAGGGCAGGTTTGCTGATAAATTCGACTTAAAAGAGGCTGAGCGTATATTCTCAAAAATAGGCTATTGTCTTAATGTTGATGAGAAAGCGATAGACAGTATTACTGCTGTTTCCGGGAGCGGTCCCGGTTACTTTTACTATTTTATGTCTTGTATGCAGAAAGCCGCGGTCAAGTTAGGATTTAATGAAAAGACAGCTAAATTGTTAATTCTTCATACCGCTCAAGGCGCGGTGAACCTTCTTTCTGAAAAGGATGATTTTTCTAATTTGGCGGATAAAGTAGCTTCTAAAGGAGGAACAACCCGGGCGGCTTTAAGCAGTTTTCAAAAAGACGGGTTTTGTAAAATAGTTGAGAGGGCATTGAAAAAAGCTAAGTTAAGGGCGGGGGAATTGAGTAAATTATCGTAGAGAAAATTATGCTTTATTATTCCAGAATGAAGGTTGTAGTGATAAATAAGGTTAGAAGTAATTACAGGTAACTAAATTATATTAACAATAACATAATATGAGCTTTGTATAGTCAAATAAGTCTACAAGTAGGAATAGGTAATTATATTATAGCAGAGGTAATATATGGCTAAATTAGGAATTATTGGGGGAAGCGGGTTATACGACATTGAAGGGCTTGAAAAAAGGCAATGGATTGAAGTAAATACTCCTTTCGGCAATCCTTCTGATGAATTTCTTACCGCGGAGTTTAAAGGGAAAGAAGTGGTTTTTCTTCCCCGTCACGGCAGGCATCATACAATTTCCCCGACAGAAATTAATTACCGGGCGAATATATACGGAATGAAGTATTTAGGCGTAAGCCGGATAGTTTCGGTTACTGCCTGCGGTTCCTTAAAAGAGGAGATTAAGCCCCTGGATTTTATTGTCATCAGCCAGTTTATTGACAGGACAAATAAATTCCGTGAATCTACTTTTTTTGAAGGAGGCATTGTTGCCCATATAAGTTTAGCTGATCCTATATGTAAAGATTTGGCCGGTTTTGTTTTGAGCGGAGCTGAGAAGGCAGGCGTGAATGTCCATTCGGGAGGAACGTATATTAATATGGAAGGGCCGCAGTTTTCCACTTTGGCTGAATCTAACCTTTACCGAAGCTGGGGCGCGGATGTTATCGGTATGACCAATCTTACAGAAGCTAAGTTAGCCCGGGAAGCTGAGATTTGTTATGCCGCTTTAGCGGCGGTTACTGATTATGACTGCTGGCGCAAGCCGGAAGAGAATGTTTCAGTGGATATGGTTTTAGAAAACCTCAGGAAAAATGTTGATAATTCTAAGCGGATAGTTAAAGAAGTAATTTCCGGATTTGATTCTTCTTTTGAATGTGCCTGTAACCGGGCATTGGAATATTCTATTGTAACCCGTCCTGAATTTATTCCCGGGGAAGTTAAACGGAAACTCAATCTTATTATAGGAAAATATATCTAATAGCGTATAGCGGTTAGCGGATACCTAATCCTAAATAAACTTGAAATGAAGAAAACGCGAAATCCAAAACAGTGTAAGAGTGAGAAGATGCTGAATGTTTTGAGTTTTGTGTTTGTGATTTTGGATTTGTTTAGAATTTAGAGTTTAGGATTTAGAATTTCAGAAATAATATGAGTATTTTAATTGTAGGTTCTGTAGCTTTAGATACGATAGAAACCCCTTTAGGGAAGAAAGAGGATATCTTAGGAGGGTCTGCCGTTTATTCTGCGGCAAGCGCGGGTTTCTTTTCTTCTGTAAATTTGGTCGGTGTGGTAGGCAGTGATTTTCCCCGTAAGTATATATCTTTGTTAAAGAAAAGAAATGTCGGCCTTGAAGGATTGGAAGTTAGGAAAGGCAGGACTTTCCGCTGGTCGGGGAGGTATTCCTGGAACTTTAACGAGGCGGAGACTATTTCAACTCATCTTAACGTTTTCTCTGAATTCAGGCCTAAAATACCTCCTGTATATAAAGAGAGCGAGTATGTTTTCTTAGCTAATATCGACCCTGATTTGCAGAAGGAAGTTTTAAAGCAGGTTAAGAAGCCCAAACTAATTTTTTGCGACACTATGAATCATTGGATAGCTAACAAACGCGGGCAGTTGATAAGGACTTTAAAGGATGTGGATGTTTTTTTCTTAAACGATTCTGAAGCAAGGCAGTTAACAGGAAAGAGGAATTTAATTAAAGCGGCAAGGGTTATTCAGGGGTTCGGGCCGGAGAAAGTGGTTGTAAAAAAAGGCGAGCATGGAGTCCTTTTGTTTTTAGGAAAACGGTTTTTTTGCCTGCCGGCATTTCTTTTAGAAGATGTTTTTGACCCTACGGGAGCCGGAGACAGTTTTGCCGGAGGGTTTATAGGGTATTTGGCCGGTAAAGGGAAAGTTTCCGCCCAGTATTTTAAAGAAGCCGCTGTTTACGGAAGTATCACCGCGTCTTTCGCGGTTGAAGATTTCAGCTTAAATAGACTTTTGTCTATAAGCAGGAAGAATATTGAAGATAGAGTCAGGAAATTCCGTAAACTCTCATCTTTCTGACCTTTCAACCCTGTCCCATCGCGTAGGTGGGCGAATGGTTTTAAACTGGGATGTCAATGTGTATCCCGTTAGAGATAGGAGCTGTTTTTTACAGTTTCGCAAATCAGCCTTAATATTTAATCTCTAACGGAGTGTAGGCCTGATCTCAAAAAGATATGGATTATAGAAAAACTTTGAATTTGCCTAAGACTGATTTTCCTATGCGGGCGCGTTTGCCTGAAAAAGAACCCTCTATTGTTGAGAAATGGAAAGAAGTCTATTCTTATGCCAGTAATGAGCTTAAAAACAGGCCTAAATATACTCTTCATGACGGCCCTCCCTACGCGAACGGGAAGATTCATATAGGCCACGCTTTGAATAAGATTTTAAAGGATATAGTTGTCAAATACAAAACTCTCCGCGGATTTTCCGCTTCTTTTATTCCCGGATGGGACTGCCACGGTTTGCCGGTTGAGCAGAAACTCCTTGAAGAACTAAAAGTAAAAAAGGATGAGGTTAACCAGAAAGAGTTCAGGAAGAAAGCTCGGGATTTTGCTCTCAAATATGTTGAGATACAAAAGAAAGATTTTGTCCGGTTAGGCGTTTGGGGTAATTGGGAATCTCCTTACTTAACTTTGAATCCCGGGTATGAAGCCGGAGTTTTAAAAGTCTTAGCTTCGCTTACAGAGAAGGGGTATATTTACCGCGGCCTTAGGCCGGTCAACTGGTGCATTGAATGCGCTACAGCTTTAGCCGAAGCTGAAGTGGAATATAAAGATAAAGTTTCTGATTCGGTTTATAT
The DNA here is from genome assembly GCA_964609315.1 of uncultured Planctomycetia bacterium. Taxonomy (GTDB): domain Bacteria; phylum Omnitrophota; class Gorgyraeia; order Duberdicusellales; family Duberdicusellaceae; genus CAZSRG01. The sequence goes on along the minus strand of CAZSRG010000043.1, from coordinate 6,389 downwards.
CCGTTTTCGTTTGAAAGAACGCCCGTTTGAGGGAGTTTCGGGAGATGTTGATGTGATAGTCTGGACAACAACTCCCTGGACGTTGATTTCCAATACAGCGGTAGCTCTTCATCCCGATTTGGATTATGTCTTAGCCGAGACTTCTCAGGGCAGGGTTATTTTTGCCGAATCCTTACAAGAAAAATTGAGTGAAAAGTTTCTTGAAAATGTGAAGCCTGTAAAAAGATTTAAAGGGGAATTTTTAGAAGGAAAAACCTGCCGGCATCCTTTTCTGGACAGGGATTCGAAAATAATTCTTGCTGACTATGTTTCTTCCGAAGACGGATCAGGCTGTGTTCATATTGCCCCCGGACACGGTGCGGAAGATTTTCTCGCGGGGAAGAAATACGGCCTTGAAGTCCTGATGCCTGTAGATAACAAAGGTTTCTTTTTTGATGCCGGAGAATATACCGGTATGAATGTAAAAGAGATAAATAAGGTTTTAATTGATAAGATGCGCGGTTTGGATATGCTTCTGCTGAATGAGAAAATAACCCATTCCTATCCCCATTGCTGGCGCTGTAAACAGCCTTTGATTTTCAGGACAACCGAGCAGTGGTTTCTAAATGTTGATCATAAAGGGTTAAGAAAACGGCTGATTGATAATATTGATAAAGTTGAATGGATACCTTTACAGGGGAAAGAACGTATTTCCGCCATGGTTAATTTAAGGCCGGACTGGTGCCTTTCCCGCCAGAGGCTTTGGGGAGTGCCGATACCGGCAGTTAAATGCAGAAAATGCGGCGCGGTTTATCTTATTCCCGAAGTTGTCAGCAGCTTAGCTGAGAAAGTTAAAGGCCAGGGTTCTGATGTCTGGTTTAATAGGGATGTTAAAGAATTCCTTCCGGAAAGCTTTCTTTGTGAATGCGGGTCGGGAAAGTTTGATAAGGAGAAGGATATTTTGGATGTCTGGTTTGAGTCAGGTTCAAGTTTCTATTCGGTGGTCAAGGCCGATCCTTCTTTGGAATTTCCGGCTGACCTCTATTTGGAAGGTTCGGACCAGCACAGGGGCTGGTTTCAGGTGTCTTTGATACCGTCTTCGGCTTTATTTGATACGCCTCCTTTTAAGAAGGTTCTAACTCACGGTTTTGTCGTTGACGGAGAAGGAAGAAAAATGTCCAAGTCTCAGGGCAATGTTATTGCTCCGCAGGATATTGTTCAGAAATACGGCGCTGATATTCTTAGGCTTTGGGTGAGTTTTAGTGATTACTCTGAGGATATCAGTTTGTCGGATACAATTGTCCGGCAGTTAGTTGATTCTTACCGCAAGATCAGGAATACTATTCGTTTTATTTCCGGAAACCTATACGACTTTGATTTTGAGCGGGATAAAGTAGATTATTCCGGGCTTTTAGAATTGGACCGTATGGTTTTGTCTTTATCGTCCGGCGTCTTAAATAAAGTTAAAGAACACTACGATAAATTCCTTTTCTACAGGGTTTACCAGTCTGTATATGATTTCTGCAATATTACCCTGAGTTCTTTTTATCTTGACATTTTGAAGGACAGGTTATATACTTTTTCTCCAAAATCAAAAGAGCGCAGGTCAGCCCAGACAGTTCTTTGGTATATGTTGAACCTGTTGATAAAATCCATTGCCCCGGTATTGAGTTTTACTGCTGAAGAGGCATATTTTTATTTCAAGCCGCGGGGGGAGAGTAATTCTCTTTATTCGGTGTTCTTGTCCGAATGGCCCGATTACAGCTCTTTTAGGGACGAAGAGCTTGAAAAAAGATGGGAAAACATTTTTGAATTAAGGGATAATGTCTTAAAAGCTTTAGAGGAAAAAAGAGGCGAAGGAGTTATCGGGAGTTCTTTGGAAGCTAAGGTTGAAATCGGCGTTCCTGAAAGGCTTTTTAATTTATACAGGCCTTATAATGAGGTGTTAAAGGAAGTTTTTATCGTTTCGGAAGTTTTACTTTCTAAGTCAGAGAAGTTATCTATAAATATCAAAAAAGCTTCAGGAGAGAAATGCCCCCGCTGTTGGAATTATTTTCAGGACACAGCTAAGGAAGGAGAGTTTAAAGGGCTTTGCGGCCGCTGCGCTGAATCATTGAAAGATATCCTATAAAGAGAGAGATGTAGGATGTCTTGATTACATAGATTAGAAGAAAGATTACAGCGATTAATTTTGGTGGATAGCAGGGGTAAAAAGACTGATATCTTAAATCAATGAGCCTTAGACTTTTTCGAAGAAAAAGTCTAAGGCCGAATTGATCCTGAGCGGCCGAAGGGAGTTGAAGGATCTATGGTTTAATTTCCCGCAGCTTGCTGCGTTTCCTTTTTTGGAAAAGTTTTTGATACCTCGCAGCTTGCTGCGGGGTAGTTCATTGTTGTCGGGAGTTAATCACTGTCCTTAGGTATAATCCTAAATAAGATTTATACCTGAGGATTATACCAGGAGAAGAAATGGGGAAGAAAAAGCGTTTTCTTAAAAAGGATTTGAACATTTATAAAGATAAATTACTCAAGCTTAGAGAAGATATTGCCGGAGAGCTGAAGCAGTTGTCAGAAGAGGTCTTTATGAAATCACCGGCTGAATCTTTGGGGGACATATCTTCTCATTCTTTCCATTTAGCTGATGCCGCGGCCGGAGTTTTTGAACGGGACTTTTCTATGGGGTTAGCTTCTAAAGAAAGAGAGATAATCCGCAGGATAGACTCCGCTTTGTATAAGATAGAGGAATCATCCTATGGAAACTGCGAGATTTGCAGTAAACCCATTCCTAAACGCCGGCTTGATGCCCTTCCTTATGCCCGGTACTGTTTAAAGTGCCAGAAACAGGCTGAAGAAGCTGAAAACCGGTAAACCCCGTTAGAGGACAAAGTCATTTTACTCCATTAGAAAACTTCTTTCTGGCGGGACGAGCGGTATATACTGAGGGCGGATTTCTCTAACGGGGTAAAATGTGGCAATCTTTTTAATAACAGCTGTATTTTTTCTAATTGATCTGCTTGTAAAAAATTTTCTAAGTTCATCTCTTGCCTATAACACACCCTATCTTTTAATTCCTCATTTTGTGTCTCTGCGTTTAGTCCATAATACCGGAATAGCATTCGGGCTTTTTCAGGGGAGCGGATTGTTTCTTGTTTTATTAAATATAGTTATTCTTTCTTTTATTATCTTTTGGGCTTTCCGCAGGAGGAAAAGTTTAGGCTTTCTGAAGATTTTTTTTATCAGTATGATTATAGGCGGAGCAATAGGTAACCTTTACAACAGGGTTTTCTTAGGTTTTGTTGTTGATTACATAGATTTGGGCTGGTGGCCGGTATTTAACCTTGCCGACAGCTTTATTACTGTAGGATGCGGCTTGTTTTTACTGGCGTCCTTCTCTGAAGGCAGAGGGAAGGGAAAAGCAGCTCAATGATTTTCCGGACGGCGGTATTTTCCGGTTGAGAAAGAAAAATCGCGGTGTTAAGATATCCTTGATACAGGAGGTATTTGTAGATGATTATTTATGAGGAAATAATCAATAATTTTTACAAAAGTGAAGGGACTTATGAAGAATTGGATATAATTATTGACAGCCCTGTCAGTTCTGAAAAAGCTGTTAAGAAAGCTAAAAAGGTTAAAACCGGCAGGTTAAGCCTTACGGTTATTTCAGAGGAAGATTTTATAAAGATGAAGAAAGCCTCCGGGCGGGATAGAGATTCGCGGGATATTGAGGAATTAAAGTTTATTAGGAGAATAAAATGAGATTTAGATGGGAGAGCGAGAAAGAGAGGCTCTTAAGAGGGATTAAGATATCGCCTGAGAAGAAATTAGAGGGGTTTAGGCTGATGAATGAATTGGCAGATAGGATTTTAACCAAGAGCCGGAAAATTAGGCGCCGGAAATTGAGAGAAAATGGCTGAGCATGGAAGAACGAATATTTACAGCAGATGGTGAATACATCGGCCTGCGTCTTGATAAGTACCTCTCTTCTGTATTGGACGGTATTTCCCGCGGCCGTATTCAGGGACTGATTAGGTCCGGAAAAGTTAAAGTTACCGGCCTGGAAAAGCCGGTTTCTTATAGAGTAAAATCAGGCGATGTTGTCTCGGTTTGTATAGAAGCGCCTGTCTCTAAAAAAATACCCTTTTCATCCGCTGATATCCCTGTCTTTTATCAGGACCAGGACATAATAGTGATAGATAAACCTTCGGGAATTGTTGTCCATCCCGCCGGCAGGAATAAAGAATCGGTAGTAGGCGCTCTTTTGGCAAAGGGGACGCGGCTGTCTCAGGTTTCTGATGACAGGCCGGGTGTAGTCCATAGGTTAGATAAGGATACTTCCGGAGTTATGCTTTTGGCAAAAAATAATTCTTCTCACCTGAATTTATACCAACAGTTTAAAGACAGAAAGATAGAGAAGGAGTATATAGCGGTAGTTAAAGGCGTATTTAAAAGGAAAGAAGGCAAAATTGATTATCCTTTAAAGCGGTTGAAATACCAGCCAAGAATGAAAGTAGCTTTTTCCGGGTCTAAGGCCTCGGTTACTTTTTATAAAGTAGTTGATGAAAAAGGGGATTTTTCTCTAATTTCTTTATTTCCTAAAACGGGGAGGATGCACCAGTTGAGAGTTCATCTTGCTTTTTTAGGCCATCCGGTCGCCGGAGACAAGAAGTATAAAGGCCCTAATGCGGACAGGCTTCTTCTTCACGCTAAACGTATTAAGTTTTCTCATCCCCGGACAGGAAAACCGGTAGAGTTTTTTTCTCAGCCTCCTGTTTTGTTCGGACGATATTTCTCCGGATAGACAAAAGACAGAGGATAGACACTCCCGCGGTAGGATATGAAATGTTTGTAGGGGAGGGGTTGAAACCATTCCGTTAAAACACTGCGGGAGTGTGGAGACAGAAGGCAGAAGACGGATTGATAGATTATTTATATTCCTTTTTTATTCTGCCTTTGATATAATGGCGCTGTTATATGCATAGAACCAGCGCCTTAAATCGCTGTAATCTTTTCTGAATCGTTGTAATCAGGAACTGTTGTTGTATGCGAGAGTTCCATAATTCTCTTATGTTTAAGATTAACCCTTTGAAAGAATTCAATACCGAAATTACCCTGCCTGGGGACAAATCTATATCTCACCGGGCGATTATGCTTTCTTCTATTGCCAAAGGCGCTACTAAGATATCTAATTTCCTTGATTCAGAAGATACTTTAAGAACCCTCAATGTTTTCAGGCAGTTAGGCGTTAGTATAGATTACAGCCCAGGGGATAAGGAGGTCATTGTTAAAGGCAGGGGAAAATACCTGTCTTTTGAAAAGAAAGCCCTCTATATGGGCGAGTCCGGGACAACTATCCGCTTAATCTCAGGAATACTTTCCGCCCAGAGGACTGCAATAACTATTACATCAGCAGATTCTCTAAAAAATAGGCCTATGGCGAGAATTACTTTGCCTTTAAGGCTGATGGGAGCTGGTATACAGGGCAGAAGAATAAACAATAGTGAATACCCTCCCTTAAAAATAGCTCCGGCCGGCCGGCTTAGAGGCATAACTTACAGGCTTCCCGTAGCCAGCGCTCAGGTTAAATCCTGCCTTCTTTTAGCCGGTTTGTATGCTCAGGGTAAAACTACTGTAATTGAGCAGGTTCAGTCAAGAGACCATACCGAGCGTATGCTTAAGATCTTTTCTGCTAATATAAAGGTAAGGAGAAAAAGGATAACAGTTTCTGACTCGGTTCTGAATAGCCCTAAGAGGCTCTTCGTCCCTTCGGACTTTTCTTCATCCGCGTTTTTTATCGGTCTAACATTGTTGTCAAAAAACAGCAGGATAGTTATTAAAAATGTTTCAATCAACCCTTCCCGCGCTGGCCTGCTGAAAGTCTTAAGGCGTATGGGCGCGAAGATAAAGTTAAATAACTTAAACAAAGATTATTTTGAACCTTACGCGGATATTTGTGTTGAGAGTTCGTTTCTTAAAGCCGTTAATGTCAGAGAAGAAGAAATTCCTCTTCTTATAGATGAATTACCTTTGCTGTTTGTCCTTTCCGCTTTTGCTAAAGGGGTTACTTCTATTTACGGGTTGAAAGAACTCAGGGTAAAAGAAACCGACCGTATTTATTCTATGGGGTATAACTTAAAACATATGGGCGTGAAATTTTCTCTTAAGAATTATATCAATTCTTCAGGTGATAAGGATGTTATGATTAAAATAAAAGGCGGAAAAAGGCTGATGCCGTCTTCTATAAAAACTTTTTCCGACCACAGGACGGCTATGAGTTTAATTATAGCTAACTTAGCTTTAAATTCTTTGGCAAAAGCTGATAATATTCACTGCATATCTAAATCCTTTCCTCAATTCTTTAAAAAGCTTGATTCTATTAGGGTTTCTTAGCCATTGTTTACTTTGGGTATTTT
>CAZSRG010000042.1:1313-12952 GCA_964609315.1 uncultured Planctomycetia bacterium | reverse complement strand
ATTTCTACCGCGCTTCTTTTAGAGAAGAGAAAAGCCATGCTTATGTGGTTATTTCGACCGGATGTTCTAATTACTGCTCTTACTGCGTTGTGCCTTTTACCCGCGGGCCTCTGCGGTTAAGAAGCCCACAGATCATTATTGAGGAGATAAAGAAAGATGCTGATATGGGTATAAAAAGAATTACCCTTTTGGGGCAGAATGTTAATGACTACCAGTTCAGGTTACAAGCAGCAAGTAATAAGCGGCAAGTTACAAGCGACAAGTCGCGGGAAGAGACACGCGACACGAAAATATCTTTTGTTGATTTGCTTAGGATGGTTGAAGGTATTGAGGGGGTTGAGGAAATCGGGTTTGTTACCAATAATCCCAAAAATACTTCAATTGAGCTGTTTGAGCTTATGGCTAAGTCTAAGAAGATAAAAAAGCTCCTGCACCTCCCTTTTCAGTCGGGTTCGAATAAAATTTTAAAGGCTATGAACCGCGGATATACCAAAGAGCAGTATTTGGAGATAGTTAAGGCTTATAAAAATATTGCGGGCGGGATTATCGGGACGGATGTGATTGTGGGGTTTCCCGGAGAAACCGAGGAAGATTTCTTACAGACTAAATCCCTTTTGGAAGAGGTAAGGTTTAATTACGCTTATATTTTTATGTATTCTTCCCGTCCGAATACTATAGCCGGGAAGCTAAAAGACGATGTGTCTTTAGATGAGAAAAAGAAAAGGCATTTAGAATTGCTTAATTTGCAGAAAGAAATCTCAAAAGAAGTAGTTAAGTTGAGATAGAGAAGAAAGGAGTTTTGATGAAAAGGGTACTGGTTTTTATCGTCTTTTTAAGTATAGGGATTAGATGTTTTGCTGAAACGGCTCAGATTGAGAAAGCTATAATGATGGAGGATTATTCTCAGGCGGTTTATTTGGCTAACCGCTATTTGAACGACAGCCCTAAAGAGAAGGATAAAATCCTCTTTCTTTTAGGCGAGGCTTATATAGGTTCTGGTAATCTTGTCGACGCGAGGGAAACTTTCAGGGATATTTACAAGAAGTTTCCCGATTCTGTTTATGCCGAGAAGGCTGTCTTGAAAATTGCCGACAGCTATTATTTGGAATCTAATTATCTTCAGGCAAAGAAGGTGTATCTTTATTTTTTAAAGAATTATCCGGCGGCTAAGTTTTCTTCCTATGCCTATCTGAATTTGGCTTACTGTGATGAAAAGCTTGGTGATTGGGATAGCAAGAAAAAAGATATGCGTATTTTAAAAGGCAAGTATTCTTCTTCTATAGAGGCGGGTAAGATTGAAGAGTTAGATAAGAGGGGGTATAGTTTTGTCATACAGGTGGGGGCGTTTTTAGATAAAAAGAATTCCCGGGAGTTATTTAGGAACCTGAAGAAGAAAGGATTTGATCCTTATGTGGTTGAAGATAAAGAGAACGGGAGCAGGTTCTTTAAGGTAAGGGTTGGAAGGTTTGATAAACGCGAGGACGCTGAAGCAAAGAGAGAAGCTTTGCTGGATAAGGGGTTTCCGGCGCGTATCTTTCCTTAAAAACGCGGATTAGCGCTGATTATAGAAGAGATGGATAAACAGGAATATTTATATAGCGATTTAAGTTATAAAGTTATAGGCGCGTTATTAATCTGCGTGTAAAATGCGTTATCCAATAATATTCATAGTGGGGCCGACTGCTGTGGGGAAAAGCCGCGCGGCGTTTGAGCTGGCAAAGAGGATTTCAGCGGATATAGTTTCCTGCGATTCTATGCTGGTCTATAAGGAGCCGGATATCATTGTAGATAAGCCGGGAAAAAGGGTTCTGAATGAAGTGAAGCATTATTTGGTGGGGAGTATTTCAGTAAGGGAGGAGTTTGATGTTTTCAAGTTCAAGGTTTTAGCCGACAGGATAATAAAGAATAATATTTCTAAAAAGAGCCTTGTTTTCGCGGGCGGCAGCGGGCTGTATATAAAGATAATTCTTGACGGGCTTTTTGAAGGTGTTTCCGCTTCGGACAAGGTCAGGAAATCTATTCTTGAAAGGGCTGAGGCTGAAGGGTTAACTCCTTTGTATGAGGAGTTAAAAGAGGTTGATCCTGAATACGCCGCTAAAATAAGCGGGAATGATTTGAGGAGGATAACCCGGGCTTTGGAAGTGTATTATGTTTCTAAAATCCCTTTGTCTCATAAACAGAAGGAAAGCAAGGGGTGGTGGGGAAAAGTTCCGGTTAAGATATTTGGGCTAAAAACAGATAGGCAGAAGCTTTATGAAAAGATAAATCTTAGGGCGGATAAAATGGCCGCGAAAGGCGCTCTTGAAGAGGTTAGAAAGCTTTTGGAGACAGGGTTGAGCAAGACTGCTGAAAAGATATTAGGGATAAAGGAGTTTAAGCGCTGTATTGAGGGGGAATGGAGTTTAGAGAAATCGGTTAGTGAACTTAAAAAGAATACCCGCAGGTACGCTAAACGCCAGATGACCTGGTTTAGAAAAGATAAACGTATTGAATGGATTGATATAGACGGCAAGGAAACTAAAAATGTTGCCGAAGAAATTTTAGCTAAAATGTGATTAGGCCCGGCTGGCTTTAACGAATCTGTAAAAAAGAGGGGGAAATTTGATTGATGTAGGGATTGTAAAGCAGGAAAAAGCGTTTTTGGTGATTACTGACTTTAAAGAGCGGAATAGGAATAAATTCAGCATTGATGAGGAAAAGAAGGAATTAGAAGCTTTGACTTTGTCCAGCGGGTGCGGTGTGTGCGGGCACGTAGAAGCGAAATTAGGCAAGGTTAGTTCTCATCTGTTTATAGGTAAAGGCAAGGTTTCGGAAATCGCGGAGGCCGCTGAAGAGAATAAAGCCGGAGTGGTTATCTTTAACTGTAACTTGTCAGCTTCACAGCAGAGGAATCTTGAAGATGCGATAGGATTGAAGACCATTGACCGGACACAGCTTATTTTGGATATCTTTGCCCGGCACGCTAAAAGTAAAGGGGGTAAAATACAGGTTGAGCTGGCTCAGTTAGAATATCTTTTTCCCCGGCTTAAGGGAAAAGGGATTATGCTCTCAAGGTTAGGAGGGGGTATCGGGACAAAAGGCCCTGGCGAGAAAAAGATTGAGGTTGACCGGAGAAAGATTGGAGAAAGGATAACCCGTTTAAAAAAAGAATTGGTTCATCTGCGTAAGCATAGGGATATTCTTAGGAGGAGAAGGAAACAGGAAGGTTTTTTTCTAATTTCTTTGGTCGGGTATACATCTGCCGGTAAAACATCTCTGCTTAACCTGCTTACGGGAGATTCTCAGAAAGTAGAGGAGAGCCTTTTTACTACTCTCGACCCTTTATCAAGAGCGGCGGATTTTGAGGAAAACGTTATTCTTGCTGATACGGTAGGGTTTATACACGATTTGCCGGAAAAACTCAGGGAATCTTTTAAGGCTACTTTGGAAGAATTGGAGTATGCCGATTTATTGATTCATTTAGTAGATGTTAGCAGGAGCAGTTACCCTAAATTGATTGCGTCAGTTAATAGAATGCTGGAAAGTTTAGGGCTGAAAGATAAACCAATTCTCTACGTGTTTAATAAGATAGATAAGGTTTCTGAAGACTGCCTGCTGGACGCGGGGATAAAGTATCGGGAGTTTTTATTTATATCCGTAAAAGATGGCAGGGGGATAGAATCTCTTAAAGAAGAAATAAGAATTAGAGCCTTGAAGAAGTTTAGCGGAGTAGAAATTGAAGTTGACGGGATGAATTCAAAAGCTATTAATTTTATCTACCGCGCCTGCAGGGTTATTTCTTCGGATAGTGTTTCCGGAAGCAAGTTGAGATTCAGCCTGATTATTTCGGAGGAGAACCTTAACCGCTTGAAGAAAATCCAAAATCCGAATATTACCAAATAAATCCTAATTTCAAAACCCAGAATAGGATGATAAAAAGGATTCGCGGTCGCCTACGCGGAGTTCTTCCGGCAATATAAAAAAATACTAATAATTTCGGGGCTTTTCTTTCCTGTGATATTCTGTCATTATTGCTTAAAATATTTATTAAAAAAAATGATAAATTTTATAAAAAATACTTGACAAATTATTCAGTATATGATATATTCTAAATCGAGATGAAAAGAAAAATCCAGAAACACATAGACGATATGTTTCGGGAGTTTCTTGAAAATGTGGAAGACCGGTTTTCCGTTGATATTGAGGAGGATGAAGCGGTTTTTCCTGTTGAGGTCGTTTGTAAGCTCACGGATTTGCAGTATTGGACTTTACGGAGTATTCTTAAAGAAGGAATCGTTACACCTAAGAAAGTAGGCAAAAAGAAGATGCTCTTTTCCAAGAAGGATATTAAGAAAGTCGAGTGTATCAAATACCTTATGGATGAAAAGGGTGTTAATCTTCAGGGCGTGAGAGTGTTCTTTGAGATTTCGGACAGCCGTTAGTTTTTTTTACCTATATATTAGCAGTCTTGCTAGCAGACTGCTAATTACATAGATGTTATGTTCTTGGGGGAGTGTTGAATTATTAACAGTTAATTTTAAAAGGAGGTGTGGTTATGAGTTTATTAAGGCGGAAACGCGGGTCTTGGGATAGTCTGCCGGCTTTACAGGATGAGGTTGATAGGCTTTTTGATTTCTTTTATCCCCGGGAGATAGGCAGCTTAGACGCTGTGCTTGTGCCGAAGGTGGATATTTCTGAAGATAAAGATAATATCTATGTGGAGGCGGATGTCCCGGGGTTTGACCAGAAAGATATTAAAGTTTCTTTGAGGGATGGCAGTTTACTGCTTTCAGCTAAGAAGGAAGCTTCAAAAGAAGAGAAGAAGAAAAACTACCATCGGATTGAGAGGTCGTATGGGAATTTCTACCGGCAGATACCTCTGCCTGGACAGGTTGATGAGTCCAAGGTTAAGGCGGTTTACAAGAGCGGAGTTTTGAATCTGACCCTTCCTAAGAAGGAAGAAGAAAAAGCCAAAGAGATAGCGATTGATGTTGAATAAGTTTTATCAGGAGTGTGGAGTCAGAGCAGGAAGATGTTAAATAACCCTGTAATACATTTTGGGAGTGCCCTTTACGGCGCTCCCGGAATGTTTCGGGGAGGGAGAAAGAGATGGATTTTAATAAGTTCACTTTAAAAGCTCAGGAAGCGGTTAACCGCGCTTTGGGGATTGCCGCGAAGAATAATCACCAGGCTTTGTATCCCGAACATTTAGTTTTAAGCCTGGTTGAGGATAAATCTAATACAGCTTCGGCTGTTTTGGAGAAGCTTGGGATTAGGCTTACTGATTTAAAGATAAAAGCCAGCGGGCCGCTAAATAAACTTCCTCAAGTTGAGGGAGGAGATCAGGCTTCTCCTCATTTGTCTCCCCGGCTGAATAAGGTGTTTTTAAAACTGCCGTCTATCGCTAAGGAGTTAAATGACGAGTTTACCGGATGTGAACATCTCCTTTTGGGCTTGTCCGAAGATGAGTTTCTTAGGTCTTACCTTAAACTTCAGGGTATAGCTCCGGGCCGGATTAAGAAATCGGTTGAAGAAATAAGAGGAGCGCACCATTCTGATTCTCCGACCGCGGAGGATAAATATCAGGCTGTAAAAAAGTTTGGCCGCGATTTGACCGGTTTGGCTAAACAGGGGAAACTTGATCCGGTAATAGGCCGGGATGAAGAGATCCGCAGGGTTATACAGGTTTTATCAAGGAGGACTAAAAATAACCCAGTCTTAATCGGAGAACCCGGAGTAGGTAAAACCGCTATTGCCGAAGGGTTAGCTCAGAGGATAGCTTCCGGGGATATTCCCGAAAGTTTGAAAGAGAAAAAACTTATTGCTCTGGATTTGGGAAGTATGGTTGCCGGGGCAAAGTTTCGGGGAGAGTTTGAAGAAAGGCTGAAAGCTTTGCTCAAAGAGGTTGAGTCTAAACAAGGGAAAATTATTCTCTTTATTGACGAACTCCATACTTTGGTAGGAGCCGGCGCTGCTGAAGGGTCAATAGATGCTTCTAATATGCTTAAACCTGCTTTAGCCAGGGGAGATTTGAGGTGTATAGGAGCTACCACTTTAGACGAATACAGAAAATATATTGAGAAAGACGCCGCTTTAGAAAGAAGGTTTCAGCAGGTCTTAGTAAATCCTCCGACAGTTGAACAAACAATATCAATTTTAAGGGGGTTGAAGGAGAAATATGAACTTCATCATGGAGTCAGGATTAAAGATTCGGCATTGATATCAGCGGCGGTTCTGTCGGACAGGTATATAAGCGGCAGGTTCCTTCCCGATAAAGCCATTGATTTGGTTGATGAGGCGGCTTCACGACTGAGGATAGAGATTGAGAGTATGCCTGAGGAGATAGATAAAGAGCAGAGAAAACTTTTAGAACTGGAAATTCAGAAACAAGCGCTGAAGAAAGAAAAAGATGCCGCTTCTTTAGAGAGGATGGATAAACTGAATGCCGGGTTAGCCGATGTTAAAGAAAGGCTGACTTCGCTTAAAATAAGATGGAATTCCGAAAGGGAGATTATAAATAATATACGTAACATAAAAAGCGAAATAGAAGAATTGAAAATTAAAGCTAAAAATCTTGAGAAGTCGGCTTCTTTGGGAGAAGTAGCTGAGATAAGGTACGGCCGGATTCCTGATTTGGAGAAAAAACTTAAAGAGTACAATCTCCAGCTTAAAAACAGGCAGAAAGAAGGCATGCTTCTCAAAGAAGAAGTTGATGATGAAGATATAGCCGAAATAGTTTCCAGGTGGTCAAAAATACCGGTTACCCGTTTAATGGAAACAGAAGTTAAGAAACTGGTCCATATGGAAGAACGGTTAAAAGAAAGGGTCGTAGGACAGGATAAGGCGATTGAGGTTATTTCTGATTGCATCCGCAGGGCAAGAGCCGGATTGGCGGATGTCAGCCGTCCTTTAGGCTCGTTTATTTTTTTAGGCCCTACCGGAGTGGGGAAAACTCATTTGGCAAAGAGCCTGGCCTGGTTTTTGTTCAATGACGAAAACGCGATGGTAAGGATTGATATGTCCGAATATATGGAGAAGTTTAGCGTTTCCCGTCTTATCGGAGCTCCTCCTGGATACGTGGGGTATCAGGAAGGCGGCCAGCTTACGGAAGCGGTCAGGAGAAAGCCTTATACTGTTGTTTTGTTTGATGAAATTGAGAAGGCGCATCCGGAGGTGTTTAATGTTTTGCTCCAGATACTCGATGACGGGAGGATTACGGATTCTCAGGGCAGATTAGTTAATTTTAAGAATACCTTAATTATTATGACTTCTAATTTAGGAGGGGGCTTCTTTCAGGATAAAGAGTTGTCTTTAGATGAAGTTGAGATGAAAGTCAAAGGCGAATTAAAGAAATATTTTAAACCCGAGTTCCTTAACCGGTTAGATGATATTGTTGTGTTTAATAAATTGGGCAGGGATTCTATCGGAAAGATTGTGGATTTGGATTTAAAGGAAGTATTTGAAAAGCTTAAGGCAAAGAAAACAACTCTGGATATTTCTCCGGAAGTTAAAGATTTCCTTGCTGATATGGGATACAGCCCGGAATATGGAGCAAGGCCCTTGAAAAGGATTATACAAAAGTTTATAATAAACCCTTTAAGTATGAAGATCCTTTCGGGAGAGGTTAAAGAGAATAGCAGGATTAAAGCTGAGTTGAGTAAGGGAGAGATTGTTTTTAAAACTTAATACTGTAATTGTGAGGCAAGAGAGGGGGGGTAGATGAGAGTTGAAGTTTCTTTTAAGCATATGAAGTCTTCGGATTATCTGAGTAATGTCATTTCTAAGGATGTGGAGAAGGTCAGAAGGAGGATAAAGATATTTAAACGCGACGACCCGGTGCATTTATCTTTGCATATAGAAAAGAACCCGCATAAGGAAGAGTACTTAAGCTGGGCGAACCTTTATATGCCGAAGAAAGTGATTAAATCTCAGCAGAAAGATAGAGAGCCGTCTTTGTCTATAAATAAAGTCGTGCAGGCGCTTATCCGGCAGATCGATAAGCACAAGGCCATTTTTGAGCGCCGTTTACAGAGGAGAAAGGTTGTTTTAGATGTCGAGGAGGATATTACCTAACCTTTCCCTTTTCCCGTCTTCCTTATGTAACATTTCAGTTGACAACAGAAATGTTACATAAGAGGGAGTTCTTGACAAACATAATCACTGTGCTAATATATTTAGCACTTTTATGTGAAGAGTGCCAACTAACTCTAAAAAGATAAATAGAGGTTGTAATGGTTAGGTATTTAGACCATAAGAAACGGCAGGATGATATTCTTAATTGTGTTATTCAGACTTATATTAATGAGGGGACTCCTGTGAGTTCTGAATACCTTAAAAGCAAGTATCAGCTTTCTTTATCATCGGCTACCCTTCGGCACGTTATGGCGGAATTAGAGGATTTAGGATACCTTGTCCATGTCCATATTTCTTCAGGCAGAGTGCCTACCCAAAAGGGATTTCGTTATTATGTTGATTTCCTTATGCAGGAGGAAACTGATTTAACTTCTCTTCAGGAATATTCCTTTGAAAGAAACATCAGTTATATGAACGAATTAGACGATTTGTTAGAAGAGGCCTCTCGGATGATTTCTAAATTAACCCATTATGCCGGCGTAGGGCTGATTCATAAGGAGAGAGAAAGGTTTTTCCTTAAGGGGACAAGGTTTATAATGCGGGAGCCGGAGTTTGAAGATATAGAAGTTCTTAGGAATATCTTTACGGCTTTTGAAGAAAAAATGGATTTGCTTGGAGAGTTTATAGAAGATAACCTTACTGAAGGCATAAAGATTTTCATAGGAAACGAAATAGGGGTAGAAGAAATACACAGCTGTTCTTTAATCTTTTCGCCTTTGAAATATACAGATGACGTCAAGGTGTCTCTGGGTGTTTTGGGCCCGGTGAGGATGAACTATCCTTTAGCGGTGTCAGGCTTAAAGGTTGTGAAAGGGTATTTAGAAGAAGCTTTTCAGGGAGGGGTATAGATGTTTGGGAAAGACAAGAAGGAAGAGAATAGCGAAAAAAAGGTTTCGGAAGAAAAAGGCCAGGCCTTAGCTGAGAATGAAAAGTCAAAAGAAATAACATTAAGCCTTAAAGAATATGAAGAGCTGAAGAAAGCCGCTGGAGAAAGAGATTCTTTTTATGATAAGTATGTAAGGCTCTATGCTGATTATGAAAACTCCCGCCGGATTTGGGAGAAACAGAAACAGGAGCTTTTTAAGTTCGGCAATTTCCGGATACTGAAAGATTTCGCGGTTGTTTTAGATGAGTTGGAAGCTGCTTTGTTGAGTTTAAAGGATAAGTCTGCCGAAGAAGTTAAGGGGCTGAAGATGATTTATACTAAGATAAAAGAGCTTCTGTCGAAAGAGGGGCTTAATCAGATTGAGGCTGAGAAAAAGATTTTCGATCCTCATTTGCACGAGGCTTTGTGTTTTGAAGAGAGAGATGATTTGGAAGAGCATTCGGTAATTGAGGTTATACAGCAGGGGTATAGGTATGGTGATAAACTGCTCCGTCCAGCGAAAGTAAAAGTTTCGATTAAGCCTAAGAAGGCGGAGGATGACAATAAACCAAAAAGCAAGGATGAAAATATAGCTGATATTTCTGAAAAGGGCGCTAAAGATAAAAGATAGTTTCTTTTGAGGGCTAATAAATATTTTGATTACAGGAAATGGAAATCCTAAACCCTAAATTCTAAACAAACTCAAAATGAAGAAAACACAAAATCTAAAACAAAGAGTAAAGAGTATTGAAGGAGGTAAAAAATGGCGAAAGTAATAGGTATTGATTTGGGGACTTCGAATTCAGCAGCCGCGGTTATGGAAGGCGACAGGCCTTCAATTATTCCTTCGGCAGAAGGAACTACCGTAGGGGGAGGAAAAGCTTTTCCTTCTTATGTGGCCTTTACCAAAGATAACCAGCTTTTGGTAGGGGAACCTGCCCGGAGGCAGTCGGCTATTAATCCGGACAATACGGTTTCCGGGTTTAAGAGAAAGATGGGGACAAATTATAAGTATAATTTGGGAAATAAAGAATATACTCCCCAGCAGTTATCCGGTTTTGTCCTTCAGAAGGTTAAGAAAGATGCCGAGTCTTACTTAGGATCGCCGGTTACTGAAGCGGTTGTTACCTGCCCGGCCTATTTTAATGATAATCAGCGTCAGGCGACTAAAGATGCCGGTGAGATCGCCGGGCTTAAAATTCTCAGGGTAATTAACGAACCTACCGCGGCCTGCTTGGCTTACGGCCTGGGAAAAGATGAAAAAGAACAAAAAATCCTGGTGTTTGATTTCGGAGGAGGGACTCTTGATGTTACGATTATGGAGATGGCTCAAGGGGTTTTTGAAGTCAAAGCGACTTCCGGGGATACCCGGTTGGGCGGAAGGGATATGGATGAGGTTTTGATGAATCAAATCATTGACGAGTTCAAAAACTCCAACGGTATAGATTTGCGGAATGACAGTATGGCTATGCAGAGAATGAGAGAAGCCGCTGAGAAAGCCAAAATAGAGCTTTCGTCGGCTATGACTACAGATGTTAACCTTCCCTTTATTACTGCTGACGCGGCAGGTCCTAAACACCTGGTTATGACTATTACCCGGGCAAAATTAGAAAGCCTTGTTCAGCCGATAGTTGAAAAGACAAAGAATTCCATTAACCGCGCTTTATCGGATGCCAAACTGAGTCCTCAGGATATTAATAAAATAATTATGGTCGGCGGCCCTACCCGTATGCCTCTTGTCCAGAAATTCATTGAAGATTTGGTGGGAAAGAAAATTGAGAGAGGCGTTGATCCCATGGAATGTGTGGCTATGGGCGCGGCTATCCAGGCGGCGATTATAAAGGGAGATGTAAAAGATGTCCTGCTTTTGGATGTTACGCCTTTATCTTTGGGTATTGAGACTTTGGGAGGAGTGGCTACAAAGCTTATTGACCGGAATACCACTATTCCCGCTAAGAAGTCCCAGATTTTTACAACTGCCGCGGATAACCAGAACGCCGTTACTATCAGGGTTTTGCAGGGCGAGAGGCAGATGGCAAATGACAACATTGAGTTAGGAAGGTTTGACCTTGTAGGAATTCCGCCTGCTCCGAGAGGAGTCCCTCAGATAGAAGTTACTTTTGATATTGATGCTAATGGGATAGTTCATGTCTCGGCAAAAGATAAGGGGACAGGCAAAGAACAGTCAATAAAAATATCCGCCCCGAACAAGCTGTCTGATGAAGATATTGATAAGATGGTTAAGGATGCGGAGAAGTTTGCGGAAGAAGATAAGAAGAAGAAAGAGATGGTTGAATTGAAGAATCAGGCTGAAACCCTGGCATATTCAACCGAAAAATCCCTTAAGGATTACGGAGATAAAATCTCCGCTGATGAGAAAAAAGACATAGAAGAGAAATTGAAAGCCCTAAAAGAGGTTTTAAGCAAAGATGATAAAGAAACAATCAAGTCCGCGATTGACGCTTTGACCAAATCCGCCCACAAGTTGGCGGAAGAAGTGTATAAAGCGCAGACTCAGGCGCAGCAGCAGGCTTCTTCAGGCCAGCAGGCTCAGCCGGGCGGGCCTCAGCCGCAGGCGGAGGAGAAAAAAGAAGAAAAAACCGAGAAGCCTAAAGAAGGCGAAGTCATAGACGCGGATTACAAAGAAGAAGATAACAAATAA
>CAZSRG010000042.1:0-1213 GCA_964609315.1 uncultured Planctomycetia bacterium | reverse complement strand
ATGATGACCACAAAAAGAGATTATTACGAAATATTAGGTGTTTCCAAGTCTGCCGGTGTTGATGAGATTAAGAAAGCATACCGCAAACTTGCTATGCAGTTTCATCCTGATAGGGTTTCGGAAGATAAAAAGAAAGCAGCCGAAGAGCAGTTTAAGGAGATTTCCGAAGCTTATGCTGTCCTGTCTGATTCAAAGAAGCGCCGGCTTTATGATACTTACGGCCATTCAGGCATAGATTCTCAGTTTTCCACCGAAGATATTTTCCGGGGGGCGAACTTTGGAGATATTTTTGGAGGTTCAGGCAGGGGAGGGTCGTCTATTTTTGAAAACCTCTTCTCAGATTTAGGTTTTGATTTGTTTGGAGGAGGAGATTCATCTTCTTCCCAAAGAAGCAGGGGCCAGGATTTGGCCGCGGAAGTAAGTATTTCTTTAGAAGATGTTTTTTCGGGAACAGAAAAGAAAGTCTCTTTTTACCGTTATGAAACCTGCCCTGAATGCGGGGGAGAAGGCGCTAAACCCGGGACGAAAAAGATTGTCTGTCCAGCGTGTAAAGGGAGAGGGCAGGTGTTTAGTTCTTTGGGGTTTGTCCGCTTTGGCCAGACTTGCCCGTCATGCAGGGGAGAAGGAAAAATAATCACTCATCCCTGCCCTAAATGTTCGGGTAAGGGAATAGTAAAAGTTAGGAAAACCCTTAACGTCAAGATACCCGCGGGGATAAATGACGGGTCTTCTTTGAGAGTCCGCGGCGAAGGAAGTTCTGCCGGAGGCGTATCCGGAGATCTGTATGTCAATGTGAGAGTTAAACAGCATCCTTTATTTGTACGAGACAGGCATAATATAATTCTTAGTTCTAATGTGAGTCTGATTAAAGCAGTCTTAGGCGGAGAGATAGAAGTCCCTACTTTATCCGGTAAAGTTAAAATGACAATTCCTGAAGGGACTCAGCCGGGGTCCGTGTTCAGGCTTAAGGGAAAAGGGTTAGTTGATCTGCGAAGCCAGAGGAAAGGCGACCAGTTTGTTAAGGTTGAAGTTGAGATACCCAAACATTTGTCATCAAAGGAAAAGGCATTATTTAAAGAAATTGCCCGTATTAGAGGAGAACGCTCTAATACTCAGGGGTTTACTGAGAAAATAAAGAGCGCCTTCAGGTAAACTGAATGGCAAATAGTGAATAGCAAATAACTATTCTTCCACCTACGAGGCGGCCGAAGGG
>CAZSRG010000041.1:0-13007 GCA_964609315.1 uncultured Planctomycetia bacterium | reverse complement strand
ATTTTATCCTCCCATTTTAATTTATTTTTTCCTTATAACACAAAAATCAGCTGCCCGCCGGAGCCGCGTAGCGGCGAAAGAGGGTCAGCTGGATTGCTTGGTTATAGGCTTTTATTAAAATATTTCATCATTAATCTTTACCGTAATCTTTCCATAAAGGCAAGTTGTATTTTTTTGCCTTCCGTCTAAGAATTGCGGCTATGGATAGCCCAAATAGAACTCCCGCCATGGCTGATCCTATTACGGCTATTGCTATTGGTAAATTTTCCGGACGCCATAACAAAATCCACATTAATAATCCCCATAGCAAGCCAAAAAAGATGCCTGAGAATAAGAATATAGACATAAAAGAAGAAAAAAGAGGAGGGGGTATTTCAATTCCAATCTTCCATAATAATCTATATATGGGGGGAGCAAAAATATTTTTATTTATTCCTTTTTTTGAAAGTTCATCAAACATCTTGTTTAATTTTTCTTTATGGGTCATTTTTTCTCCTATGTTATTATTTCCTATAACGCTTGAGCTCAGCGGTTCGCCGAAGCCCCGAAGGGGCGAAGGAGAATCCGCTGAAGCGAATTGTTGTACGTTTTTATTATTTCGTTGGATCAACAATTCTACCAATAAATAAAATACTTTCTGTTTTGTTTTCACGTATCACAAAAACAAAGGGATGATCCGCTCGAAATGTTAGCGGTTTGCTCACTGCTAGCTGCTCCATAACAACAGCCGTAGCTGCAGCAGCTTCTGTGCCTTCCTCATTGACATCAACGAATGCCTTATGAATAACCTTGCTTATAAAAAGGTCTTTTTTACCAGTCATGCCAGAAAAATCAGCGGGTGGAAGTGAAAAAGCACTCGGCATACCCATATCACTAAGTATTTTAGACAATTCGAATTCACAGGTGGCTTTAAACTTAGGAAGGTGGATCAAAATTTCTGACTTATAAGACGCTATCAATTTATTTATCCAGGCTTTTACACTATCATTTGTTAAGTTTTCCTCAAATCCTGCTAACCCGTCAACTTCTTTAGGAAGAAAGATTATCATAGATAAATCATTACCTTCATATGGCAACTCAATAGCACTAAAGCTGCCAAAATCTTTAAATTTAAACTCTGATTTCTTGCTCATCATGGGAACTTTGATGGCGTTATCAGATGAAATATAAAAATCCGCATCCATTGTTCTTTTTTTATCGAATTGATTTACCCAGTTACCCTTGAAATAAATTGCATTGCAGAGAACTAATGTGGTTAAAGGATCAATCATGCCCCGTTTGATCGATTCTTTAATTTTCTGCTGCGTTTTATTTTCCACCCAGATGTTTATTGTTTTCCTTGCAGCTTCGGTTTGTGTCGCAAAATCAACGAAATTCAACCCGGCATCATAGTATTTTTTGTTCAGGTCAAGGAAAATATCTAGAAAACGATAACCTTCCTGCGCCCATAATGAGTTAGCTATACTCAGTTTAATATACCCTTTATTTTGAATGGTATTCAGATGCGATTGAAGTTTTGAAAACGAAAAATGCAGGGAATTTTGTTCCAGAGAGAAATGTAAAACTTGGGCCATTTCTTTTTCTGTTTGACCCCGAGCGCCGGCATAAGTCATAGCAAGGGCTGTAGAGATGCTATAAGGTGAGAAGAATAAATTCCCTTTTTTCCCTTTGAGTTCTTGATATAAATCGAATCCGAAATTATTATTACCTTTTACTACGGTTTGTAAATTACCACTTGTTTCTGCAAAAATGAGGGAAGAGCTTAAGAAAAAAGTGACAACTATAATACTATGAATAATTTTAAGTTTACTTTTCATTTCTCTCCTTTTTTATTTGTGCAACGGTGGAATTAAGCCGCCAAAAAACGCAGCTTTTTGGTCGGCTTCAATGACTTGTTAGCCGTTTTTTTGTGGTTCGTATAATGCACAAACATTACCATCTTTATTCTGTTGTCTCAAGATACATTTTATCATATCTTCTTGTTTTGAAGTTCTCTCTAAATATTTATTAATATTGCCATAATCTACGGTATCTGACCACCAAACGAATATTTTGCAACCAACGTTCATACAGCGAATGATAATTTGTCCAAATAATGTCGAATTAAAATTTTCCCCTAGATTAACTTGCTCTTGCATATCTGGAATTAAATCCATAGTGTCTGATTGATCAGAAATAGAGTAAGTATTTTTATCATCGAATTCAGGAAAATTTCTATGTATTGTTTCAACGATATATTCCTGATCTTCATGTAGCGGAAATACCTTAATTGCGGCGATATCGTTGAGATTTGGCTTGTTTCCATTTATAACCATAAAATAACTCATATTTTTCTCTCCGGCTAACATAAAGATGAGCGGTTTTAGGAGCGGCGAAGCCGCGAGTAAAATCCGATCGATCGATTTGTTAGGTGTTTTTAATTTATTCATCTATTTATATATATTCATTGTCATCAAGGAATCTTATTAAGGGTTTCTTCTATAGCTTTAAGCGCTTCATAATTTTTTTGGGTTTGAGATAACTCCTTTGCTTTAAGCAAGTTTTCTTTGGCTTCGGGATAACGACCTAAAGAATAATAAACTGTACCAAGTATAGCATAGGCATTTGCGTGATTAGGATCTAATTGTATAGCTTTTTGACAGTATTCAATTGCCTGCTGAGATTGACCTAAGGCAAAATAGGTAATACTAAGATTATTATATACAAGTGTATGATTGGGATTTATTTGTATAGTTTTTTGGTAATATTCAATTGCTTGTTGGAATTGGCCTAAAGAATTATATGAAATAGCAAGATTATAATAAGCATCTGCTAAATTGGGATCTAATTCTATGGCTTTCTTGATATATTCAATTGCTTGTTGATATTGGCCTAATTCATTATAGGCATTACCAAGGTTATTATAGGCTAATGCGTAATCAGGATCTAAATGTAGGGCTTTCTGCCCATATTCAATTGCTTGTTGAAATTGCCCTAAAGTGCAATATACAACACTAAGATTATTGTATGCATTTACATAATTTGAGTTTATCTGTATGGCTTTCTGGTAATATTCAATTGCTTGTTGGTACTGACCTAGTGCAGAATATGAAACACCGAGATTACTGTACACATCTGGATTATTAGGCTTTATTTGGATGACTTTCTGGTAATATTCTATAGCTTTGCTATAATCGTCTTGTAAAAAGTATTTATAACCTTCGGTAAAATAATAATCAGCTTGGCTAACTTTCTCTACGAAATCCTGAAAAGTCATCTTAATTTGGTTAGAGATAAAAGGTTTTATTTCGTTGATGGCAATGGCAAAATTAAGATTCTGGCCTCCTTCCATGAGAAAGGTAACAACACCAATGACTTGACCTTGAGAATTTACAAGAGGGCCTCCGCTGTTACCAGGAGATATAGGGGCTGTAAATTGCAGGTATTTGATATCGTTTATTTCTCTTACGGCAGAAAGCATACCGTTGGAGAATGAGTATTCTAAACCTAAGGGATTACCAATACAGTAGAGAGTTTCACCTATCTGCATAGAATTCGAATCACCAACAAAAACGGTAGGCAGATTGCTAGCATTGATTTTTAAAATACAGATATCTAGGGTATGGTCATAATTGATTATACCTACGACTGGATAAACCTCTCCATTTTTAAGTTTTACTGAAAGTTCTTTTGCACCTTTGGTTACATGAAAGTTAGTCACGATGATACCTTCTTTATCAAAAATAAAGCCGCTACCTATATATTCTTCTTTCGCAACAGTCTTATTTGTAATATAGACAATAGCTGGACTTATATTTTTAAAAATCTGTGTGGGTTCTTTCTTCGGTTGGGAGAAAGTTGTCTTAGAAATAAAAGGTGTCATCGTTGAAATAACATTGCCATCAATACTTTCAATTTCATCAAGATAATAAGTTAAAGGTACACCATAATAACCCACTTTTATATATACATCGGTCTTTTCGATTATTTCCGCTTCGATGGTTTTGCCGTTTTTGAGTAGGATAGTTTCGGGGTAAGAAAAGAAAGGAATAAAAATTAGAATAATTAGGAACAGAATTATTTTTTTCACAATATTTTCATGATTTTATTTTTATGTTTTATGAGTCAATATATTTTTTAGTTGAAATTGATAACCCCCCCGGTTTCATTTTACGTCCCCACCTGAATTAATTCCTGCTCATTCACGTTTTCGTTTTGTTCTTGCTGCCGTCGATTTAGCTCTTCCTGTATCCTGTCTCCTTGTGCCCGTCAGGGTATAAGGAGATTCATATACCGCCAGCCGTTTACTTTTCTAAGCCGCGGTTCAACCTCAAGCAGTCCGGCAGCAACCCAGCGCTGCATATGAGCACCATTTCTCCAGCGGTTAACCCTTTGGGTATATTGCTCAACCTGAGACATAATCGATTCTACGCAATCGGTATATGTTGTTTGAGCGTAAACGGCCTGAAGTTTCCTGCGCCATATTGCTTGCTGAGGTTTACTCAAATAACTTACCACATTTTCCCGTTTATGCCATTGACAGCGCTGTATAACGGCATATCCTCTGAATCTCTGATTTATGGCTTTGATTATTCCTTTAGAGCCGTCTACAACAAATAATAATCCTTTTTCAAACCTGAAGCCCCGGCTGATAAGTTTATCAAAAAATTGTACTACTGCCCGGTGGTTTTCCGTTGCCATTTGTTCTATGCCCAGTATAACTTTTTTGCCTTCCATAGTTATTCCCACGGCTATCATAATACCTTCTTCGGCAAATCGTTTACCGTCAATGAACATAGCCGTAAAATCATATTTTCTAAGACTTCGTATCTGCAAATGCCTCAGTTTGGCTGTAGTTGCCTTTTTAAACCTTTGAGACATATTTGAAGGGCTTAATCCAAAGACTTCAGGCGATAGTCCTGCGCTTTCAGCATATCTGTTCATACTCAATCCGTTAAGCAGCTTTTTAAAAACCTGTTTGTCTGTCTGGCGAGGCTGCTGTAATTTCTGATAGCTTTCAAGCGGTATTTCTATATTACACGGCTTATTTCTTACCCTGGGCACTTCTACCGGCACTTTCTGATCTGATAAATATACAGATCCCCATTGTTTGCTCCAGCGTACATTATCCTTACCATGTCTGCCTTTGGCTCCTGCCAGCTTTTTAACTTCGTCTTGAAGCAGTTCATTTACTCGTTCTAATCCCGCGGGTATTAACGATTGGATAAGCGAAACTTTTACATCGATATCATTGATTTCACCTATTGCTGTCATATCCTTCACCGCTTCCCGTCGTTCTGAAACTTTTCTCTTCCATTTTCTCCTGCTTCGTGCTATTCTTCTCATAAGGCCTCCTTTTTTTGTAAAGTGGGTTGATATTGTTGTGAATACCTAACCTTATTTTACAGGGGGCCTTACTCAATTTCAACTAAGTTTAGCATACTTTCCTTTTAAAAATATCTTCGCAGGCTTTTGCAGGAAAAATAACCCATGGATATGTACTTTGATGCGGTACTATATTTTTTGGGGGGAGAGATGCTTCTTTCAAAAGTTTACCTTCGCAAAATAGTTTAATAGTGGTTATTGTATTCTTGGCGGTTCTTCCACCAAGGTTTTTGAACTCAAAAGTGAACTTTGCATTTGTAGGGTTCTTAGCATCATCAAATCCTCTTTTTTGGTGGACGAATACAAATTCTGGAGCATTTTTTTTGTAGTCGATACATAAAGATATCCCTTCCAGTAAAAGAATTACAACAAGAGAACCAATTAATATCTTATTTCGATTTTCGGCCTGGAAGAATGCAAGGAGTAGGGTTAAAGAAATTACAATTAATTTTATTATTGGTAATATCATTTTATTTATACCTAACACAAAGCTCACCTGCCGGAAGCCGTGCCCGAAAGGGCGCGGGTTACGGTCAGTGTGAAGCGATTTGTTAGATTCGTAATTCATTTTCTTTCATTTTATTTTGTATTGCCTATTCATTGCTACTGATTTCTTCTGGTGTAACTATTTTTGCTCCAGGAGGTAGCTGATCGCCTACTATCAATAATAGGATGGTGGGCAAATTGATAAGTATAAATATTGCTATAGCCAAAGCTAAACGAATAGCGATCTTCAATCTTTTAACAAAAAGCATAATCGACACAAACGCAATAATTGACAAAACTAATAGTATAATCATATGTTATCTTTTTTAATCTAACAATTAATATACGCTTACTCTTTTTATATTTTACTTTGCTTAAATATTAGCATTATCAGCAAGAAAGTCAAGAAACGATCCTTGATTATTGTCCTGTTTATCCTATAATAACAGAAAAAAACAGCGAATGCTGATTGGCAGTATTTTATGCAGGACATAGAGAAGATAAAAGATTATTCACAGCTATTTCCGGAATTCCAAAAATTTATTGTTTCACGGGGATTTGTTCCTGAAAACAAAGCGCCTTATTTTGCCTGGTGGGTAAAAAGGTTTGAGGCATTTCGCGCTGACGCGCCGGGAGAGAATTTTACGCGTTTAAATGATTTTTTAGCGTATTTAGAAAGAGATGAAAAGACAGCCGATTGGCAGATAGAGCAGGCGCGCCAGGCAGTATCTATATTTTTGAAGCATTATCTTGACACGGGGAATATAGTTTTTAAAAACGCGGTTGAGCCAGTTACAGATAAAAAAGAGGAAATAACCAACAGGATAAGGGAGCTTATCCGTGTGAAACATTTTTCTTACAGCACAGAGAGGATTTATCTTGACTGGATAGAAAAGTTTTTTAATTATATTACGCTAACACGCCATAAGAATAAACAAATAGAAGCTGGTGATATAAAAGATTTTCTTACTTATCTCGCGGTTAAGCGCCGCCTTTCAGCGTCTTCCCAAAACCAGGCTTTTAACGCGTTATTATTTTTGTTCAGGGATGTGCTGAAAATCGATACCGGCCGTATAGGTAAAGCCGCCCGAGCTAAAAGAGGCCCTAAGCTTCCAGTCGTTTTGACGGTTGAGGAAATAAAGCGGTTGTTTGATAAAAAGTGAAAATATGCCTTATTTCACTGTAATTATCCCCACTTTTAACAGGATGCCATTTCTAAGAATAGCCGTAGGCTCTGTTTTAACCCAGAGTTTCCGCGACTTTGAACTTATAGTTATTGACGATGGATCAACTGACAAAACACAAGAGTTAATTAAAACTTTCAAAGATAAAAGGATAAAATATTTCTACCAGGAAAACAGAGGCCCGGCCGCGGCGAGAAATTCAGGAATTAAAAAAGCAAAAGGTGAATTTATCTGTTTTCTGGATTCTGACGATAGGTTCCTCAAGGATAAGCTGGCTGTAACCCGGAAATACATAGGTAAATTTCCCGATTATAAAATCTTCCATACCGAAGAATTGTGGTATAGAAATGGCGCCTACCTCTCCCAGAAAAAAGAGCATAAAAAGCCTTCGGGTTTTGTTTTTAAACAGGCGCTGAAAATATGTTCCGTTAGTATGTCTACCGCCTGTATAAACAAAGAGGTTTTTAATAAAACAGGATATTTCGACGAATACTTCCCGGTATGCGAAGATTATGAATTTTGGCTGAGGACAGCCCTTATGTTTAAGATAAAACTTATTCCCGAATACCTGACTATAAAAGAAGGCGGAAGGATTGACCAGCAGTCAAAAAGGGCAGGGTTAGATAAATATAGATTTTCAGCCATTCATAAGCTGATAAATTCAGGAAGGATACCGGAAGAGATGAAGAAAGATACCCTTGAAAGCATTAGGAAAAAAGCCTTAATTTACATCCAGGGCGCCCGCAAAAGAGGAAAGGATAAAGAAGCGGAAGAAATAAGAAAACTGTTAAGAAAAGACGAGGAAATGCTGTGCGATTAAATAATCCTGGTTATTTAAATAGGATTGAAAAAGCCTTCGAAATAAAGTTCAACAAGAATCAAAGGAGAGAAATTGAGAGGTTAGCCTATGAAATAAGCATAAATTCAGATAAGACAGCGGATGAAATAACAAAAATACTTAAAGACAAAATAGAAAGCAGGAAAACACAGGCTAAAGATACTTTCTACCATATAAAAAGAGCTTTAATAGCCCTGCGTTACCCTGAAACTCAGACTAAGCAAAAGATTGAATTCAAAGACCTATATCTCAATCCTCTAAAAGGCCCCGCTAAAAACACCACATACCATCCTTTGAAAGAATTCTATCCCGAAAGAATCATTGTTGAAAAAGAAGCGGTTGGATCTCATCTTGATAACCGGGCAAAGGAATACTATCCCGATATCAAAATAGAATATATTGAGCGGGCTTCTCAATTCTTAAACGATTACAAAGTAACTCCTGAGAACCTCAAAAGACCTCTCCTGTTCATAGTAAAAGAGAAACGGGATTTCATAAAACCCTGCCCCTGCACTAAAAACCACCTGGGATGCGGGTACTGGATACTAAACGCGGGATTCGGATGCCCTTATGACTGCTCTTACTGCTACTTACAGCAATACCAGAACTTTCCGGGAATAACCCTTCCTTCAGATTTAGACGGCTTTTTCCTGAATTTTGAAACCTTTTTTAAAAAGATAAACCGGCCGATAAGAATCGGGACCGGAGAGTTCTGCGATTCCTTAGCTTTAGACGATTTGACTTTATATTCTGAGAAATTAATCGGTTTCTTCTCTAAGAAGGATGTTCTCTTTGAGCTGAAGACTAAAAGCGCGAACATTAAAAACATCCTCAAAAGCAAGCCGGCAAAGAATATCATTATTTCCTGGTCGCTGATGCCTCAGCCTATTATCAGCTCTGAAGAATACGCGGTTTCAGAATTAAACAGCCGGATAGAATCAGCCCTTAAAGTACAGAAACACGGGTTCAGTATAGCTTTTCATTTTGACCCTATTATATATTACCCCGGATGGGAAAAAGGATACACGAAATTGATTGAACAAATTTACAGCCTAATCTCCCCTCCTTTAGCCTGGATAAGCTTAGGCACACTCAGGTTCAACCGCGAGTTAAAACCCGTGATAGAAAAGAGGTTTCCTGAAAGCAGAATAGTTTACGGAGAACTCTTAATAGGCAAAGATAAAAAACTGCGTTATCCGGAATTCCTGAGAAAGGATATTTATCAGAAGGTGTTTAGGCAGATACGCAAATACGATAAGATCACCCCTGTCTACCTCTGTATGGAGTCAAAAGAAATATGGAGAGAAACAATTCAAGAGGTTAGAGATACTAAGGAGATAGAAAAATCCCTTATTGAAAACAACCCAGCCTGCTATTGAATCAATGAGACTTAGACTTTTTCTTCGAAAAAGTCTATAGCCGAATTGATCCTGAGCGACCGAAGGAAGTCGAAGGATCTATGGATTCATTCCCCGCAGCTTGCTGCGTTTCCTTTTTTGGAAAAGTTTTTGATACCTCGTAGCTTGCTGCGAGGTAGTTCATTTCCAATTTCTTCCTGCCAATAAGGATTAAGTTTATTGAGGTCAAATCCTTTCGTAAACCTGTATAAAAGGAAATAAAACAAATGGTTTCTTTTCTGAACATAGTCTATTAACAAATGCGCGCCCATTGCCAGAGACAAAATTGACAAACTTACAGAGTTAACATACCATCCGGCCGCGGCGATTAGAACCAACAATTCCCATGAATGTAAAAAGAGAAAGACTTTCCTTGATTTGAGAAAATCCCGCCGCATGAAGTTTCTAAAGCTGAATTTAAACCTGTAAACCAGAAAATAATCAATTAAGTGGTCTAAATCAATGAAAATCCCTCCGAGAAAACAGAGATAGACATAGTAGACATTTCCAAAAGACAGATATACAAATAAACTTAACAGAGAAGTAAAAATAAGGTGGGCAGATAAATCACAAGCAAGCCTGATATTGGAAGTAAATCGTTTCATAAAAATAAAGAAATGCCGAGGAAGGGAATTGAACCCCTGACACGGGGATTTTCAGTCCCCTGCTCTACCGACTGAGCTACCTCGGCATCAAAGGATTAATAGCTAAAAGCGCATAGATGATAGCTTATTGAAAGAGAAATTATAACATACATTGTCAAGACAGCAAGAATATTTTCAGGCCTTTTCAGGCCTTTTCAGGCCTTTTTCGCCTCCAGAGGGTATTAAACTACCTTACTATATCTTACACTAAGATTACATAAGCACGAGGAAAAAGATTAGTGTAAGTCTTTCAAGGAATATAATATTAATTCTGCCACTGCCGGAAGAAACCTCTCCCGCTCAGCGCCTTCTAAAAAGGCCGCTCAAGATTCCTACAATACAGGAAATAAAGCTTACAGCTATTATGGCATAAAAACTCAGCCACGCATATGAAGGATACTTATCTAAAACGTCTTTTAAATAGAGCGTAAACCTACTGTCGGGAAAGACAAAGACTGCTAAAATTATACAAACGCAAAGGAAAAAATTAAAGCCTAAAACCCTTATAAAGGTTATTACTCCTCTTTGAAAAACTTTATTCCCCTTAACCTGCTTTATATTGTCAAGGATATATATTATTAAACCTATTAAGTAAACGGAGAAAATAAAATAGAAGAAATTAAGCGGCGTTAATAATTCCGGGCTATGGGTATTTACCCAACTGCGGGAACTGGTTATTTTATCAATAATACCCCCCTGCATAATTTCCCCCTTTTAGAATATTGAGATCCTCTGCCTATTTATAGGTTATGATTTCGTCAGCTCTGTGATTAGCTTCTTTATTTATATCCGCTATCTTTCTTTTTGTGCTTTCTAACACTGCCTGCCGGCTGGAAGCATCTATGCCCTGTTCGGCTAAGGCATCCCTGCTCTCCTTATCAACAACAGGTTTGTGAAAATAGGTATTCACAGCTAAATAACAAAGAAATATAATTATCCCTACAGTAAGAATAAGGCCTAAAAGGCTTAAAAAACCGTTCTTCTTATTCCCTGATAATAAAGCCCCACGGACTTTAGTCCGTGGTTTCATATAGCAAAATACTGAGCGGCCATTTTTCATCCGCGTCCTTAAAGGCTTAGGTTTGTGGCCGCGAAGGTGCAAATTTGACTGTTCCATTTCCACTATGAACACTTAAGAAATTTTAATATCCTGTTCATCTCCGGTAAAGAAACCTGACCGGGAGCAGAAGGCTTGTCAACATAGGCATAGGTAAGAAGTGAACCTATTAGGGGGAAGAAAACTCTTGAAGAAATACCCTTCCTGCCCATAGCAATAACTATCAGGTTATCTTCTTTTTTATCTATAGTTAACCTTAAAAGACGCAGAAAATCTTCCTGGCTGTTAACACGGGTAGATATCTTAACTATATCAGCCCCTTTTTTCTTAGCTGAAATTATCTTTCTGGTTAAGAAACTGAGAGGAGGTGTTTTTGTAAAATTGTGATAAGACACAATAACAGCCTTACGGCCGGATTTTGCTAAACTTATAACCTTACTCAATATCTTCCGCGAGCTCAACTCTATATCTACGGCATCTACCAAAGGGGAGATTTTCTTAAACAGCTTTAACCTTTTAGAAGAAGAGATATTTCGTCTTCCCCCTTCTTTCTTAGGCCTAATAGTCCCAATCACAGGAAGAGATAAGCGCTTAACTTTACCAATAACATCAACAATATTCCCCAAAGTTATGTCCTTAAATTGGTCTATCCTAAGCTCCGCGATATCCGTCCCTTCTATCAACGATTTGTCAATTAAATCTCCGTTGTCTGATAAAACGACAGCGATTTTAGATACCCTGCCTAAATTTACTTTGCCTATTTTTAAAGTCCATTTAACCATAGAAATAACCTTTACCCCATTAGAGGACGGAATCCTCTAACGGGCTTACTAAAAATTTGAAGCCTGAAAAACGATATGATAATACTCTATGATAGATTTCAAAGACTTGACAAATAATAAACCCATAAAAAAGCTGATTATAATTATTACCGCGGTGATAACAGCTTTAGTATTTCTTTTCATACGGGGATTAAACCATATCAGAGGAAGCATAAAAGGGCCGACGCACAAGAAAGAAATAACCAGGGAATAAGGTTTAAAAAACCATTTTTCTTTTTCCGGACGAGACAAAAGCTCTCCGCAATAACGGCATTTCAGGACATTGTCCTGTATCTCTTCGGCGCAATAAGGGCATTTCTTCATATTTGAACCGGAACTAATATAGAAACACTATCCTATTCTTCTTTCTTACGATTATAAACCTTATCAGCTATAGATATAACTTTTTCTTTGTCCGCGCGCATAGACTAAATAATATTACCCACAGCATCTTCATAGGAACTTTGATGATAATCCCTCTCTAAAACCAATGCCTTCTCTATCTCAGAATCAATGTCTTTAGATTTCCCCTGTTCATCTGCCATTTCAACTTCCTTTCTTAAAGCTCTCCCTTTCTACCGGACAGAATAAGAAAATCCTTTAGTCTTTTCCTGTTTAAAACCGGAACAGGCTTAATTCTGTAATTGCTCCTGCGCCCAATCTGAAAACACAGGCGGACGGCTGAAGGATTTATATCGAACTATAGGTCATCCGCCCCCTTAAGGGATAAGGCCCGGACCCCCGTATATCAATTATACGCCTTATCAAAACGAATATCGGTAATTTTATAAAAACCGTTTTCAAGCGTAAAATTTGCAGTTATAACCCCTTTCCCGCATTTGTCAAATACCGCGTCGTAAACAAGTCAAGGAAAATCTTTATCAAATGAACTTTCTTTATCTCTCAACATCTTCGTCCGTATACTGCCGAAGGATTCCTTATAAAAACCTATGAATACAGAATCAAAATACTGTTTAGTAATCATTGAAGATACCGCCTTCGCGAAATTTTCGGAGAAACGGGAATAATTTTCCCGGTTGTATGCTGAAAGAGCCGCATCCGCTGTATGCCCTAAAACCGGATATAATCCCTTCTCAGCCGGCTGCACGTATAATTCAGAAAAAGGAATAACTTCAAGAACAAACAATACAGATAAAACAAAAAATGAACTACCTCGCAGCAAGCTACGAGGTATCAAAAACTTTTCCAAAAAAGG
>CAZSRG010000040.1:0-13025 GCA_964609315.1 uncultured Planctomycetia bacterium | reverse complement strand
GGAATGCTGGATACTCAGGTAAACAGCATTGACGCGACTTCAGCTCAGGGCGGAGTTTATATTAATGAAACAGATGCTGTTGATTTACTCAATATCCAGTCTGGCGCAACTCCCAGCATTTACATCTTCTCTGGCGGAGATATGAACGTAGGCAGTATCTATGATCCTACTGATGTATGGCTTACTACTATGGGAACGATGGATGGAATAACTCTTCCCAACAGCCTTGTAGAAACTCAGGATATGCATCTTTGGGCTAAAAACATAATTAACCAGATACAAACTGACGTTTCAAATATTTGGGCATATTCCGATACGTCAAGCATTTATCTTTATGACTGGAACGGATATGCTTCTTCTACGCCTAAGACATTTATGCATTTAAGAGATATTGATGCTTTGAACACAATTTTTGTTTTCAGCGGATGGTATAATTTAGGTGATGCAGTGGATGTCTATGCGGATAATGTTGTAAGCAGAAACAATGGGCAAATCCTATTGCAGAATAACTTAGCGAATAAAGGCGATATATATGTGGACAATATTGCTACTGGTTCGGGCTTAACCGGCGGTTTTGTAAAGATTCTCGGTTACAATTCTATAATTGACAACAATGGTTCAACAAACAACATTTCAGGTTACTCTCTTGAGGCTGACGCGGATAATGGTATAGGTTCTGGCAATGCGTTGGAAACTATGCTCGGCAGGCTGTATCTTGACAATTCCACCTCTGGAAACATTGAAATTGATAACACTGGCGACTTATTTGTAGAACACGCGGTAAACAACGGCGGGGACGTAAAAATCACAGCCCATTCGGATATTGACGTAGGATACATTGAAGGAACAGATGTTTATTTGACAGCTGAGAATGGAGGAGGAATTTATGACGCTTACAATGATTACAACACTAATGTAAGAGCTAACAACTTAATTATGACAGCAGTGGATAACATCGGAGATTTAGCAGATCCCTTTACGATTCTTTCTGATCCCTTTAATCCTTCTAATTACGCGGGCATGCTTGATACAGATGTAGATACCTTGACGGCAAGCGCGACCGACCTTTTTATCAACGAGTCAAATGATGTTACCCTATCCGATGTTCAGGCGCAAGGAAGTACAGCTTTGATTGCTGCAGGAGGAGATGTTACTATTAATAATCTCTCAGCCTTAGGCGCAGGATTATTTGATCCGGCAGTAGCCGCAGTAATAGCTTACAACGGCGCGATAGATGTAACTGGCCAGGTAAACGCGTCCAATTCCAGCGATGGCTTTGGTTTAGCTGTTCTTTTAGCCAAAGAGGATATCAACTCAGGCAATATTACTGCTTCTGGCGGTATGGACGGTATTTCACTTCTGGAAGGTTTTATCAATGATATGTTTGGCCTACCTTTGGATATTCAGGCTCAATACACCTATGGTAGTGGTATATTCTTAGGTTCTTTAGCCGGCGATATAACTTTAGGAGACCTTAGCGCCGATGTAATTTTAGCTGCTGCTTTGGGGTTAGATGAATTTGTGGATGATGTAGAAACAGGCGAAGGTAATATTTACGATGTTGGTGATATAAATGCCCATTATCTTGGGCTTTTAGCAAGAAATGATATAGGAACACCTGATGCCCCGATCAATACCAATATAGATATCTTGAGCGCTTACTCTTGGGATACAGGCAATATCTATGTAAATCAGGTAAATCCCGATAGGCTTATAGAACTTGGCCTTTTTCTGCCAATTGTTGATGAGGAGGAGACAGGGGTGTTAGGCGCGTCAGTCGCTGCAAATGACGGCATAATTCACATTGCCAGTGCCGGAGATATGCTGGTTAATTCAGTTGTTTCACCTCGCGGTGGAGTGTTCTTAGAGTCAACTGGCGGTTCAATCTATGCAGGAAATGGCTGGTGCCCGATTGTTAGCCAGGATGATGTTGGTTTTCTCGCAGCGATGCTGGATGATCTGCTTGATGGTTGGTCTCCAGGTGAAGGAGTATTGTCTGAAGTTATAGGGGAGGCTCTGGTGAGCACCGATGGTACTTTATGGGATACAGTAGGCGGAATTGATTATTTCTCGCCGGTTATGATTGGTGAAATAATTGGTAACGAGTCACCATATCCAGCCGGTCCCAATGTGATTGCCGGAGGTTATTCTTACTTCTCAGCGCCTTTAGGGACAATCGGCGTTGGCGTTCCCGGAGAGCCAGTAGATGCTTTTAATTGGTATAATCCTTTGGCTGTATGCATTCAGGTGATAGATAGCTTTCATTCTGCCGTTCCTTTGGGATTTACTCCTGTGGCTGGATTAACCCTTAATATTGGGGGAAGCAGCGCCGGCGAATATACTATTGATACCGGAGACGGTAACGGCCCTCTTGGTATAAGCGGAGCCGTATCCGGAATTGTCCGTCCCGGGACAACAGCGGTAACCGGAGTATATCCTTCACCGGCTATTGATAATACCAGCACTTCTCCTTTGAATCCGCCTGGATATGTATTCTATGACGATACAGACGCCTCTTGCTGCAATCCTTTGTTCGGTCCGCCTGCGGTAAATTCATCATCAGGTCCGGCTCAGATTTGGCCTTCCTATCCTAACGGCGCTCAGTATCTTACTACCAGGTATCTCAGGGCTTATTATGAAATTTTAGGCCCGCACAGGGTTTCTTTTGCCGAGCCTTTACAGCCGACGACTTTTTACGCGTATCATCCCATACTTAAAACAGACGAATCAGCTTTTGACGATATTACTTTAGATGTCGGAGCTTACGAGTTTATTAATCAGAACATTAACCTTAAGAATTCCTTAGCTCCTTATTTTGGCGGGACAGAGGATAAAAATAAGAAGAAGAAAAAGAAATCGAAATCCCTCTAATCTTACCCGCTTCGTAAGTGTCAATAAAAACAGGAAGGCGTAAAAACCTTCCTGTTTTTTTATTTGCTCCTCTTTCTCCCCAATGCTATAATGACACAGGTATTTAAATCTACCTGTGTCTGATTTCAGCGATTAATAAAAAGGATTCTTTACAATATTGAAGAATTTATAACGCGCGTTGAGGAAAAAAGTTTCAACGCCTTAAAGAGCATGAACTTAAACAACTTGGGTGGGATATAAGGCGGAATCTGGCACATATTTTAAAAAACAAAGTCGTGTCATTGCGGTGGGTGGAACTTCCTGTGTCATTGCGAGGAGCCGTAAGGCGACAAAGCAATCTTATAAACAATGTTGACCAAACAATATTACATATATTTTCTGACAAACTGGAACAATAAAGTTCTCTATGTTGGAGTAACTAATAATTTAAAACGAAGGGTTTATGAACATAAACATGGCTTGATGGAGGGATTTACACGAAAATACAATGTGCATAAGTTGGTTTATTATGAAGTAGTTGAAGAAATAAAAGCTGCTATTTTAAGAGAAAAACAAATTAAAGGCGGGTCCAGGCAGAAAAAGAACGATTTAGTTGAGAGGTTTAACCCTGAATGGAAAGATTTATGGGATCAGTTGTAAGAAGATTGCTTCGCTTTGCTCGCAATGACACAGTGAGGGAACGCTCGCAATGACACAGTGGGAGAACGATAGCAATGACACAGTGAGGGAACGCTCGCAATGACACAGTGGGGGAACGATAGCAATGACACAGTGAGGGAACGCTCGCAATGACACAGTGGGAGAACGATAGCAATGACACAGTGAGGGAACGCTCGCAATGACACAGTGGGGGAAGCGAGGATAGGAATTATGGCGAATATGCATGCCATAATTAGAAACTATACAGGCCTGAATAAATAGCTGTCAGAAGAAGGAAATAATATGGATAAGCTAAAAAGGCATTCCTCCGATTTTACGGGTGAGAATATTAGAAAATATACAGTAGTAATACAGGGGACGTAGTTTAAAAGTATAAGGAGGAGAGTAAGATGAGGAGAATAGCTGTTTTATCAATAATGGTTTTGGTTTTATCGGGATGGTTCTGGCAGAAGGAAGAGAAGCCGGTTATTACTATTGATAGCATACAGGTTACCGCGAAGGAATTTCAGGATGCTTTCAAGTCTTCGCGTTTTGCCGCGGAAGGGGAGAAAGGCAAAAAGGATTTTTTAGACACCTATATTTCGCGCAAGATTATGTTAAAACAGGCGGAGGATGAGGGATTGGATAAAGACCCTGAATTCTTAAGCAGCCTTCAGCGGTTTTGGGAACAGTCTTTGCTCAAATTAGTTTTGTCCACTGAGGTGAATAAGCTTTCAGCTAAGATTAAAGTAGGAGATGATGAGATACAAAAGTATTATACTGAAAACAAGGATAAAGAATTTAAAGATTTGGAGTTAAGCGCTGTTTATAGCCGGATAAAGTGGATTTTGCTTAAAAAGAAACAGTCTGAATCTATCCGGAATTGGATTGATAACCTAAGAAAACAGGCAAAGATTAAGATAGATTACGATGCATTAGGAGTCAGGCCTACACATTGACAATTATTAATGAAATCCCGCTTCGCAGAAGATGTTGGGAAAACCTCTTTGATCTTTTCCCAACGCTCAGCGGGATCAATTTAGGCTTGCAACTTATGTCATCCTTCGGATTCCATAAGTTGTGGCCTCATTGAGGAGGGGGGAATGGCGGAGAAATATAAGAGGCGTAATTATTTTATTGATAAGCGGTTCCAGTCCAGGTTTGTATTGAAATTCTGCGGTATAGTCATAGTATCTTCAGTTATTGTCGGGGTGATAATTTTCTTTATGTCCAGAGGATCTACAACTGTGGCTATTGAGAATACCCATGTCATAGTAAAAAAGACAGCGGATTTTATCCTGCCGATGGTAATTGATACTCTTCTTTTGACGGCTATGTTTTCAGCTTTAGCTGTCGCAATTATGAGCCTTTTAGTATCGCATAAGATATCCGGGCCTCTTTACCGCTTAAAACGCGAGATTGACGAGGTAAAATACGGAGATTTAGGGCGTAATTTTAATATCCGTTCAGACGACCAGCTGCAGGCATTAGCCAGCAGTCTTAATGAGATGGCTATATCTTTACGGGGTAAATATATCCGGTTAAAAGATAAATGCAAAGATTTATCTGACTATTTAGAGAAAAATAGTTTTTCTGTTTCTGAAAGCGGCAAGGATATCCTAAAGCAAAAGATAGAAGATATTAATGATTCTTTGAGCGCTTTTAAGGTTTAGCCAGAACAGAGTTGTTGTTTAAATTGATGAGAAGATATATTATTCTTTCAGCCTTAGTAACATTATTTATATCTAATTACGCTTTTCCTCAGGAAGAGAATTTACAGCTTATAACCAAAAGTAAATACTTTTCGGTATATTCATATCCGGGATTAGAAGTTAACTCTTTATTGAATACCCTTGATTTCAACTATTTCCTTCAGCCGGACAGCTTGACTAAAAGCGGAGATAAGGGGGCGTTGAAGCTTTTAGCGGACACTTTAGACGCTTTATATCTGGAAGTATCGGACATATTAGATATACATATTTACAGTTTCCACGGGGATATTAAAATTGTCAGGACTCAGTCTGATGTGAGTTCAATATTCAGTAAATACTTTAACCAGAGTTTTCCTGAAAGGTCTTTTTATCTTCATGAGCGGAATACAATTTATATTGTCTTTCCCGGTTTGACTTTGGGTATGTTAGGCCACGAAATATCCCATTCTATAATTTCCCATTACTTCGTTATCCCCCCTCCGGCAAAAATGCAGGAGATACTCTGCGGGTATGTGGAGTATGGCCTGAGAAAAGAGACTGGTACTCTTCCGTAACATATTCAATGTGGGACGTCGGACGTCCCACATTGAAACTCACGTTTAAAGGCTTGACAAAAAGCGGAAAACAGGGTATAGTTTGTGTAGTGAATAGTTAGTATGACTAATTGTTAATGAGCCTAATTATGGTTAAAAAAGATATCGCTTTGTTTTCGTCAGAAATAATGGGTATTATGCCCCATTTGATAAAGGGGATGTTCCGCAGGCAGGTTGACGCTTTAGGCAAGGGGATTATTACAATTCCCCAGTATCTGGCTCTGAATATTATCGGCGGGGATTCTTCTATGAAGATGAAGGATATAGCTTTAAAGCTTGAGATAAGCCTGCCTTCAGCTACCGGGCTTATCGGCCGGCTCGTTAAGATGGGATTTGTCAAACGCGGTTATGACGATAATGACCGGAGAATGGTTTATATTGTTTTAACATCTAAAGGGAGGAAGATTCTTAAAGAAGTAAAAGAGCAGAGAAGAAAAGCTATTGAGCAGGTTTTCGGACGGCTTACTGAGAAAGAACGCCGGAGTTACTTGGATATTCTGCATAAACTTATGGAAATTCTTTATCCCGTTTACCCCGTTAGAGGAAGCCACCGATTTTAATCGGTGGTCATTACCGATTAAAGGCTACGGTGGTTTAAAGCCGCCGTCAAAGCAGACCGCTCGCCCCGTTAGAAAAATTCTTTCTAACGGGGTAGAAGAATGAAGTTTTCTAACGGGGTTTATCCTTCAGAAAAATGATGAATAGGTATTACTCTTTTATAATTCCGGCTGTTGTCTGTATCTTGGCAGCCTCCGGCTTCTGTTTTCCTGATGATACAAGCAAGAAGTCGATATATGTTTCTTTAGATGAGATTTCGAAATTAGCCCTTGAGAATAACCTTGATATTCAAATCGCTAAATATGATGTCTATATAAGCCGTTACGGATTAGACAAGGCTAATTCAATCTTTGACACTTTCTTAACTGCTAAGGCAGGATACAGCAATGACCAGCCCGCGTCTTCTACTGTTTTCTCCGGAAATAAAGAATTGGAAAATACTTACAGCCTTTCTTTGGAGAAGAAATTCCCTACCGGAACTAAAGTAACTTTAGAAGGTTCACATACCCGGACATGGAGCGATTCTTCCTTTGTT
The DNA here is from genome assembly GCA_964609315.1 of uncultured Planctomycetia bacterium. Taxonomy (GTDB): domain Bacteria; phylum Omnitrophota; class Gorgyraeia; order Duberdicusellales; family Duberdicusellaceae; genus CAZSRG01. The sequence continues at coordinate 6,117 of CAZSRG010000040.1, read as the reverse complement.
TCAATAAACCCCGCGGCTGAGGCGGAAACAAAAGTCAGCCTGTCACAGTCTTTAGGAAAGAATTTCTTCGGCCTGCGGGACAGATTGGAGGTGAAATTAGCTCAGTTAGATATCGCCCATTCGCGGTACCTCTCTTTAGATGATATTGAGAAGTCCTTGGCTGATGTCCAGAAAGCTTATTGGAATGTAGTTTTAAAGAAGAGGGAATTGGAAATTAAAAAGGATATGCGCAAGGAAGCTGAGAAGCTTTACCTTCGGCATAAAGAGAATTATTCTTTAGGCTTGGTGGAAGAACCTGACCTTTTAGCCTCTGAAGCTTATCTTAAGCAGAGAGAAAACGATGTGCTGATTGCGGAGCTTATGCTAAAGACAGCAGAAAATGACCTCCTGTTTTTGCTGAACCGTCCGGAAAGCGAAGTTTCTATAATTCCCAGGGACAACCTGGACTTCTCTTTGAGGGAAGAGGACTTATATGCTGTTCTGAATACCGCTATCAATAACCGGCGTGATTATAAGGCCTTGAGCAATGAAGCCTTACAGAAAGATATTAGCGTAAGGATAGATAAGAATTCTTTGTGGCCGGAAATAGACCTTGAGGCGTCTTTAGCGCGTAACGGTGTGTCTAAAAAGGCCGGGCAGGCCTGGTCTAATGTTACTTCTGAGGACAACCCGGTATTGTTTTTAGGCCTTACGGTAAAGGTTCCTTTAGAGAACCGCGAAGCCAAGTCCGGATACAATATTTCCTTAGCGGAGAAAGAGAAAGTTCTTTTAAAGCTTAAAAAGGTTGAGCGTTTGATATTACGCGATGTCAATAACCAGGTTTCCGCGGTTAATACTTTAAAGAGAAAGGCAGAAGCTTCTAAAGAGATATTGGCTTTGCAGAAGGAGAAACTTGAGGCAGAGGGAAAACGGTTCAAGTATGGGAGGTCCAGCAGTGATTTGATTATTCGTTATGAAGAAGATTTCCTGAATGCCCGGCTTTCTTTAGCAAATGACCTCTATAATTATAAGATAAGCCGGATTGATTTGGATTTAGCCGAGAACAGTTTGTTGAACAGGTACTGGAAAGGGAAGTTATGAAGATATCCGAATTCTCAGTCAAAAATCCAGTTTTTATAAATCTTCTTACAGGGTTTATTGTTGTAACCGGGATAATTTCCTTCCTTAACTTGAAGCATGAGGCTTTCCCTCCGGTATCTTTTGATGTTGTGACGGTAACAACTTATTTTAGGGGCGCTCAGGCGAATAAAGTGGAACGGCTTGTAACCACTCCTTTGGAGAAAGAGCTGAAAGATGTAAGCAATATAAAGGAGATGGTTTCTGTCTCAAATGACGGGAGCTCCCAGATATATTTAAAAATGTCATCGGGGGTAAAAAACAAGCAGAAAGTAGTTTATGATATCCAGAAGGCCGTTGATAGAGTGAATAACCTTCCCGATGATGTTGATGAACGCCCGATAGTTACCGATATTACGAGCGATGAGATACCGGTTATAAAAGTCGCCTTAAGCGGAGATCTTCCTGAGGATGATTTAAGAGAATTAAGCGATAGGTTAAAGGACTTATTTGAGGATATACCGGATGTGGCGTCTGTGGATCGTATAGGTTACCGCGATGAGGAATATTGGGTTGAACCCGACCCTCAAAAGATGGGGGAGTTTCATATATCCTTTAAAGAAATATCCAACGCCTTAGCCCGTCAGAATGTTGACCAGCCCGGAGGTAAACTAAAGTCAGAAAAGGATGAGTATCCGGTTAAGGTAAAAGCGGAGTTTTTAAACAAGCAGGATATTGAAGATACTGTTATTAGAGCGAATGACTTGGGTAACTGGGTCAGGATTAAGGATGTAGCTTCTGTCCGGCATTCTTTTGAAGACGATGTCGTATTGAATAAAGTTTCCGCTACCCGGGCGATTACTCTTGTTGTGGTAAAGAGGGAAGGAGGAGATATCCTAAACGCGGTAAAGAATGTCCGCGAAATAATAAAAGATTTTAAAGAAACAGCTCCTGCGCGATTGAAGATATCCGCTTTCTATGACATGTCTTATTATGTAACCCGGAGGCTTAATGTCCTGCGTTCTAACGGGATAATCGGCTTTATCTTTGTTGTTTTTATTCTTTTTATGTTCTTGGCTCCTTTGCCTGCGGTTATGACTGCTTTTGGTCTTCCGGTAGCTATGCTTGCTACGCTTTCAATAATGCTGGCAGAAGGGTTTACCATAAACCTGATTACGATGTTCGGCCTTATTTTGGTATTGGGAATGCTGGTTGATGACGGTATTATCATATCTGAGAACATTTACCGTTATATCGAAGGGGGAATGCCTCACCGTGAAGCGGCGGTAAAGGGGGCAGAAGAAGTGTTTAGGCCGGTAATAGCTACTGTTCTTACTACCATAGCCGCTTTTTCTCCTCTGATGTTTATGGGCGGCCTCTTAGGCCGGTTTATAAAGTATATCCCTTTCGTTGTAATAACAGCTCTTTTAGCTTCTTTGTTAGAAGCTTTTATTATCCTGCCGTCTCATTTAGCCGAGTTTTCTCATTCTAAAGGGGAAAAGAAAGCCCATAAAGAAAAACGCTGGTTTAAATTCATCCGTAGCAAGTATGAAATTCTGCTTGATTATTCTCTTAGGAAAAGATACTTTGTTGTAGGGATTATAACTTCGGTGTTTATACTTTCTCTAATTGCGGCAAAATCCTTTATGCCCTTTATTCTTTTCAGCGCTAAAGGAGTAGAGCAGTTTTCGGTCCGGTTGGAAGCAGAACCGGGCGTTTCTTTAAAGTATACCAATCTTCTTATTAAGCCTGTTGAAAAATTAGTCGCGTCTTTGCCTTCAAAATACCTTGATACCTATGAAACTGTTGTCGGAAGGCTGAAAGAAGACCGCGGGTTTGACCCTAATGCCAAGCAGGGGAGTAACTTTGCTCAGATAAATGTATACCTTACAGCTTACGGTAAAAGGAATAAGACAGCCGGTGAAATAATAAAAAGTTTAGATCCAAGACTTAATGGAGTTTATGAAAGCCTTAAGGATAAGGGAGTAAAGAAATTGTATTTTCAGGAATTTAAGGAAGGCCCGCCTGTCGGAAGAGCGATTGATGTGAGAGTTAGAGGCGAAGATTTTAAAGTTTTAAAGGAGATATCGTCTAAGGTTGAGGAGTATCTCAGGACAGTTAGAGGAGTGGTCTCTATAAGCGATAATTATAATTTAGGAGGGGAAGAGATAAACGTTATTATTGACCGGGAAAAAGCTTCCCGGGTTTTTCTTACTGACAGCGACATAGCTTTTGCTGTCAGGGCGGCATTTGCCGGAGTTGTTTCTACTACAATAAAACGCTCTAAAGCTGAGAAGGAGATAAAAGTCTTAGTCCGTTTTCCTCAAAAGTACCGCGACAATTTCAAGGTTTTTGACAATATCTTTATCCGTAATAAGTTTGATAACCTTATATCTTTTAAAGATGTCGCCCGGATAGAAAAGCATCCCGTTCTTCGTTCGGTAAGCCATATGAACGGCAAGAGATTTATCTCTGTTACTGCGGATGTTGATAATAAGAATATCACATCTTTAAAAGTCAATTCTTTGTTGAGAAAAGAGTTTTCCGACATAGGGAGAAAATACCCCGGGTATAGTATAAACTTCAGCGGAGAAAATGAAGAAACTTTGGAGTCTTTTCATAATTTAACCAAGGCTTTTATTATAGCTTTCTTTCTGATTTTTCTTATTCTATCTACCCAGTTCAATTCTTTCATTCAGCCTTTTATTGTTATGTGCACAATTCCTTTAGGCGTTATAGGGGTCATAATCGCTTTTATACTGCATAGGGAGCCTTTGAGTTTCTTAGCTATATTAGGGCTGGTAGGGTTGGCCGGAGTTGTAGTAAATGATTCCATTGTCTTAGTAGATTTTATAAATAAGATGCGGATAAAAGGTTTTAGCCGGAAAGAATCTATCCAAAAAGCCGGTTCTTTGAGGTTTAGGGCAGTGATTCTTACTACTTTTACTACTGTTTCAGGCTTGTGGACAGTAGCCTACGGTATTGGAGGAAGTGACCCTTTCTTAAAGCCAATGGCATTGGCTATGAGTTGGGGGCTTTTATTTGCCACTCTTCTTACTTTAATTGTTATTCCCTGCCTTTACGCTGTGCTTGATGATTTATCCCAGGTGTCCAAAGCCTGGCGGAGAAAATAGGTTCTGTCAACCTGCCAAAAAATATTTCCAAAACCAACCTTTATATGATATGATAAAATCAAAAGGAAGGTGTTTATGCTAAGATTATTTTATAAGGCAGTTGCTTTACTTTGGATAGGTATGGGATTTTTCTGGCTTATTAAACCCCGGTCACTTAAGAAATATCTTAGTAAGAAATCGTTAAAGAAGGCGCGTAAATTATTATTTGTTATTGCTTTGATTTCAGGATTTTATTTGATGGGTATTTCCTATAAGATGGAAGGCGTCCTTTTTAAAGTGATATTTATATTAGGTATTATAGCTGTTTTTAAAGGGATATTTTTCCTGCGGAGCAAAGCGTCTGAAAAGATAACATCTTTTTGGGAAAAATGGCCGGATAATTTATTGAGAGTTTGGGCATTATTATTCGCTTCTTTGGGTGTTGTTTTATTCTTTTTTCGTTAGCGGCAGGTGAGATCTATGATAATAAAGAGAGAGAAATCGCAGTTTGAAAGTTATTTGGAAGATACTTCAAATATAAAGGGAGAAGCTGAAGCTTTGTTTATACCCAATGATTATAAGGAAGTATCCGATGTGTTAAAACAGGCAGGGGTTTCTAAAACTCCGGTAACTATATCCGGATCAGGCACAGGCACTACCGGAGGGAGGGTTCCTTTAAAAGGGAGTATTCTTTCTTTGGAAAAGTTAGATAAGATTATAAAGATTGATCCGGTGAAGAAAGAAGCAGCAGCTCAGGCCGGAGTTACTCTGGAATCTTTGGAAAAAGAGCTGAATAAATTAAACTTTACTTTCAGGGCTTCTCCTACTGAGCCTTTGGCCTGTTTAGGAGGCGTTATTTCTACCTGCGCGTCCGGGCCTAAGAGTTTTAAATATTCTTCTGTCCGTGATTATGTTAAAGAGATTAAAGTTGTCTTGTCTGACGGAAAGTTATTAAAGATAAGGAGAGGGGAGATTCAGGCTTCCGGCCGAATCTTTGATTTTAAAATCAGGAGTAAACATTTCAAATTCAGCCTGCCTGCTTATACCAGCCCTGAAATTAAATCTTCAGCGGGGTATTATGTGAAGGATAATATGGATTTGATAGATTTATTTATCGGCCAGGAAGGGACATTGGGATGTATTGTTGAGGCAGTATTAGAAGTTCAGCCTTTGCCTTTGGACTATTTTGATTTCTTAGCTTTCTTTATCCGTGATTCAGATGCCCTTGATTTTGTCGAAGAAGTAAAAGGTTTAAAGCATAAAGGAGGGTTTTTTCCCTGCGCGCTGGAGTTCTTTGACAACAATTCTCTGGAATTTCTAAGGAAAGAGTATACTTTTTTGCCCCGGTCGCATTCGGCGGTTTTCTTAGAACAGGAGATAGAACTGCCTGAACAGCAGGATAAAGTTTTAGATTATTGGTGCGGCCTGATAGAAAAGCATAATTCTTCAATTGATAAATGCTGGTTTGCCGAAGATTATAATAACCGTAAAAAACTTTATGAATTCAGGCATTGCCTTCCTCAGAAAATAAATGAGTTTCTTAAAAGTTATCACCAGGAAAAAACCGCTACTGATATTGCCGTTCCTGATGAATCTTTTAGGGAGATGTACGGTTTTTATGAAGAAACAGCCCGTAAATCTGGTATAGATTATGTAAATTTCGGCCATATCGGCCAAAACCACCTTCATTTTAATTTCCTGCCTAAAACCCGGGAGGAATCTTTTAAAGCTAAAGGCTATATTATGGAGTTTGTTGAAAAGGCTATCTCTTTAAAGGGGACAATCTCTGCTGAACACGGTATAGGCAAGATAAAAAGGCCTTATTTGGAGATAATGTACGGAAAGAAACACCTTAAGGAAATGGCCGGGATTAAGAAAATATTTGATAAACCCTGTGTATTGGGGTTAGATAATATATTTTCCAAAGAACTGCTTAACCGGGAAAATG
>CAZSRG010000039.1:0-13248 GCA_964609315.1 uncultured Planctomycetia bacterium | reverse complement strand
CGATTTCATATTCCAAATTGTATATTTAAAATTATTTGGACTGAAACTAATCTGAAATCTTAAATCTGAAATTATAAAGAGCTTCTATCCTCTATATTTGCTATCAGTTTAACAATTTAACCATTTAACAACGGGATAATCTGTCCTCTATGTTCTGCCACTCCCCATCCCCATACTTCTTCTTCTTTGACAAGCGGATATTAATATGTTAGACTTATTTTATAAGATTACAAAATCATGGAAATAAAGAAATTCCAGCGTTTTCTCAAGCTTCACTGGATAAAGATTACCGTCTTAATTCTCGGGACAGCCTTCCTCTCTCTTGTCATCTACCTTGTTGTTATCGGTATCCAGAGTTTCGTCACTTTAGAATCATTCTATAAGAAGATGTCCCTGGCCTCTCTGCCAATACAACTGTTATTCAGCATCTTCACTGCCTTTATCTTTGCCGGCATATACACTTTTTTTATGATGTATTTTATGTACGGCGGAGGCATGGCTAAGCTGACTCAGAAAAGAATCAAATCTTCCCAGGTAAATGTGCGCTGGCAGGATGTCGTAGGTATGGAATCAATCAAAAAAGAAGTAAACGAAGTAATAAAACTTATGCGGGACCGTTCTCAGATAAAACAAATCGGCGGGAAGGTAATCAAAGGAATCCTTATGGTAGGCCCGCCCGGATGCGGCAAGACTTACTTGGCAAAAGCGATAGCTACAGAAACAGGCCTTCCTTTTTTAGCTTCAGTAGGAAGCGAATTTATCGGCATGTTCGTAGGCCAGGGTGTCGCCCGGCTGAAAGCCCTATTTAAAGAAGCAAGAGTATTAGCGGAAATACACGGCGGATGCCTCATCTTCATTGATGAAATAGATACTGTCGCCCGTCCAAGGGTAGGTATGTCAGGATTAGGAGCTGGGATGTCATACAATGCCACTGTAAACCAGCTCTTAACCGAACTTGACGGGCTGCGCCAGACAGAAAATAATATAATTATTGTCGCCGCGACAAATGTTCAGGAATCTGAATTAGATCCCGCCTTAATGCGGGCGGGAAGGTTTGACAGAAAGATATATGTGGGGAAACCCGGCTTAGAAGACAGAAAAAAACTGTTTGAATATTACCTCCAAAAAATAGTTTACGATTCTTCTGTTAACCTTAATATCCTTGCCCAAAAGACAGTGGGATTTTCTCCGGCGGATATCTCCAACATGGTTAGAGAATCATCTTTGATTTCAATAAGGAATAAACGGAACAAAGTTACAGACAGAGATTTATCTGAATCATATGACAGGGTTGTTTTCGGACTGAAATCCCAAATATCCCTTTCAGAAAAAGAAAAAGCATGGACAGCTTACCACGAAGCCGGCCACGCTATTATTGCTTACTTTACTCATCCTACTGACGATGTCATTAAAGCTTCTATTGTTCCCCGTAAAGGAGTACTGGGATATGTCGGACACAGACCGCCTGAAGAAATACATATAGCAAAAAAAGACTGGTATTTAGCCAATATAAAAACATCTCTGGGCAGTTACGTAGCTGAAAATATAAAGTTCGGGACAACCTCCTCAGGAGTAGATGCTGATTTTACCTCAGCCCTTATGTACGCCCAACAGATGGTCTGGCGCTGGGGAATGGGAGAATCAGGAATAATCGGCAACTTCCACACAGTAAATGCCGGCACATGGCTATCATCAGGACAGGCTCTAAATATTTCTGAGAAGACAAAAGAAAAGCTGGACAATGATGTCCAAAAGATATTACAACAGTGCCTTAAAGAAGTTGAAGAAATCCTCTCTCGGGAAAGAGAACTTTTGGAATACTTTGCCCGGGAATTGTTAAAAAAAGGCGAGCTGGAATATGACGAAATTGTAGAGATATTCAAAAAATATGGCAAAGAAAAACCTAAAGACAGCCTTCCTGCTTAGCATTACCCTGTTTACGGTATCATCCTGCATTAATATAAACCCTACCTATAAAAGAAATAATATAGAAACGGCGGTTAAAAAGATATGCTCGGAAGAATACGGACTTGATGTAAATGTTCAGGAAGTCAAGGATACAATCTGGGTATGCGCTCCTCTTGATAATCTAATTGATGAATCAGGAGGATATGATAAAGAAATTCTGAAAAAAGCAGGAGAGATAACTCTTTCTCTGCGCAGAGTTCTGCTAAGCATAGATAAGCCGCCTAAATTCTATGTGTTTGCGGCATCTGACATAAAAGATATAGGAGCTGATTTAATAATAGCCGGATTTATCCCTGACTTAGCTAAATTACAGCTTCAGTTCATTTCCCGCGGTGAATTCCTCAAACGAAGATACGTAAACCTCGTATCTAATAAAGAAGCTTTAGGCGACAAAACCGGCCGGCATATCAAGAAAACCAACCTCACCCTGCCGGATTTCATAGGGTTGTTAATAAAACAAGATATTCTAAATACTTTCCTATACAGCAAAGAATGGGCTTCTTATTGGACAGTAAAAAGCTGTAACGTTCATTTTGATAAACAATCAAAGAACTTTTATATAAAAACAGACATTCAAAGAAAAGGATATAATTCCTACTCGCCGCGCCCCTTTGAACAAGCCTTAAAATCCGCCCGGCACTATTTGTGTGAAACTTACAGGTTTGAGGATTTCTCTTACTTAAAGGTTGACGATGTTGAATCAGGCAGGATAAAAATACTTAACTGGCAGGCTCTATCAAAAATGGACTGAAATAGGGAAATGCCGCTGAAAACGGCCTACGGCCTAAAGAATACACAGCATTTCTCTACGGTAACCCCATTCCCCCTCCTTCTGCGGAAAAATTTAGGGCCGTCCCTTCGGACAAATGATACCTGCTTCGCATGCATCATTTGGGTTAAATTGACACGCCGCCTTCTAAAAGGCTTTGGGGAATTCCTTTCTTTCTGTTCTCGCGGTCAAACCCGGGAGCTTTTCCGGAAACAGTTATCTTTTGAACCGGTGATTTAAAAGCTTCCCGTTTATAGTTTATCCCCGCCTGAGGAAGATTAAATTCTCCTTCTTCTAAAGCTGTAAGGGTATAATCTAAAACTACGGTAATTATAATCCCCCTTTTTTCGTAGGAATAATTTCTGACTATGCCCTGGGAAATAACCTTAAAATGTTTAAACTCCGGCAGAGTAAGCTTAGGGCTCTGTTTTGATTCTATCCCCGCCCGGATTTTATATTCAAAAACTTCACCGGCTTTGACTCTATCCTTACTTACTTTAACCGTAAACTTAGGCGCTGATTGAGCAAAACATAGGTTATGCACCAAGAAGACAAATATAAATAATTTAACAATTTTTAACATGGCAAATTGGATACCTCAGCTGTGAATAAATACTTTCCTTCCCTTAACAAGAAGTTTACCCTGAGAAAAAAGCTTAACTGCCTTAGGATAAAGGTTATGCTCTATGCGGTGTATTCTTTCTTCCAAATCTTTAACACTTTCGTTTTCTCTTATTTCTACTGCCTTTTGAAAGATAATCGGCCCGTTATCAACTCTATCATCTACAAAATGAACAGTAACACCGGTAACTTTAACCCCGTATTTATAAGCCCTGTTTATAGCGTCTGTGCCTTTAAAAGAAGGTAAAAGAGAGGGATGAATGTTCAGAATTCGGTTTTTAAACGCCCTTACAAAAAAAGGAGTAATAATCCTCATAAACCCGGCTAAAACGGCTAATTCTACATCCTCCTTCTTTAAAATCTTTATTATCTCTTTATCAAAACTCTCCCTGTTCTTAAACTGTTTCGGGTCAACGAATATCCAGGGGATATTATACTTCTCCGCCCGTTTCCGGACATAGGAAGTTTTTACATCAGTAACAAGGAGTTTTATCTTTCCTTTAATATCTCCTCTTTTTACCGCTCTGCAAAGCGCCTCAAAATTTGTGCCTGTCCCTGAAGCTAATACCGCGATATTCATACCACACCTATTATTTTACACTTCATAAAAGATTCTTCTCTGCCCCTTAAAATAAGCCTTAACCCAAAGAAATAAACAGAAACCAAAGCTATCCCGGTGATAAAACTAATTATTACTCCTACCCCTCTAAAAAAATACAGCCCCGCTAAAAACGAAACTGACGGCAAAAGAAACATCATCACTCCCGATAACAAAGATACCCTGCTGTCTATCCCTATTTCAACTTTGTCATTCATTTTAAGCTGTAAACCGTCGGGTATATCCGCGGTAATTATGTACCTGTTTTTAGCTCCGCAGAACATGTTTGAGCAGCAACCGCACATCTTGCTGCGGTCAAAGCTTAACTTAGCTTTTCCTGCCAAAACTTCTATTACAACCGCTTCTTTCTTTACCATTTTTGGCCTCCGCCACATCGTTCGTCAATCAAATTTTCAGGTTATTTTGGGGTTCGTTTTTCCTTGTTAATTGATAATTTTACCAATTCCCGATAATCTTATATTATTCTTGTATCGGACAAGGGCAAGCCCTGTCCCTGGTCATAACCCTGAAGAAAAGCTGTTTATTATCTTCACAGGGCATTTATCCTTCGCGGCATCTAATTCTTCTTTTCCTCTTCCCTGGGCTTTTTGGTAATTTAGTTTAGACAAGCCCTGCTTAAGCTCAAAAGGAGAATCTTTCACCAGCTTAACGCATATCCCGCACCCTATGCACCCCTTACTGCAAACCTTCTTTGTATCCAAAGCTTTATCGGGATTACTGCAGGAAACAACATACAAATCCGGGCTGGTTACTTCCACAAGTTCAAGGACATTTCTCGGGCAAACCTCAACACACTTTCCACAGCCTATACATTTATTGTAATCAACTTTTACTAATTGCTCTTCTATCCTCAAAGCCTGAACAGGACAGACCTGGACACAGTCGCCAAATCCCAAACACCCGTAGCGGCAGTCAATATTCGCCCAGCTCAAATCAGCCGCGGCACAACTCTTGACTCCGGAATAATCAAAAGAAGATTTTTTTTCACCTGTTTTCGCTCCGCACTTGACTATGACTTTTAGGCTTTTAGCTTTCTTAGCTTTAACTCCAATTAAGGCTGAAACTTTGGAGTTTACCGCGTCTCCTCCGGGAATACACCCTTTCAGGATATCCTTCTTTTCAGCTATCTGTTTGGCATAAGCAGAACATCCGGCAAACCCGCACGCGCCGCAGTTTATACCCGGCAGCAAAGACATAATTTCTTTAACCAAAGGGTCTTCTTCCACTTTAAGTTTCTTATCTAAAACCGATAGGATTATACCAAATACCAGACCTATCCCGCCTAAACTTATTAAGGAAATTACGACTTCGTTCATAACATTTATTTAACTACTGATGAGCCCCGAGAACCCCATAAAAGATAGAGCTAATATCCCGGCGGTAATTAAGGTTATGGCCGCTCCTTTAAATACTTCCGGGACATCAGAAAACCTTAGTTCTTCCCTTATCCCGGCCATCATAACCAAAACCAAAGAAAACCCTATACCTGAAGAGAACCCGAATACTACGCTTTGGAGAAAGTTATAATCGCGGATTACCATAAACAAGGTCAGCCCTAAAATAGCGCAATTTGTAGTTATTAAAGGCAAATATATCCCTAAAGATTCGTATAAAGGAGGCGAATACTTTTTTATAAACATCTCTACAACCTGGACTAAAGAAGCAATAACCAGAATAAACACTACATACTGCAATATTTCTAACCCATAAGGAACCAACAAAAGATGGTATGTCATCCAGCACATACTTGAAGCTAAAGTCATAACAAAAGTTACCGCTAACCCCATTCCTATAGCTGACTCGTACTGAGACGACACCCCTAAAAAAGGGCAAATCCCCAAAAAATAGGTTAAAACAAAGTTGTTTACTAAAACAGCGCTTATAAAGATTACCAGTAATTCTTTCATAAAACTTTAACTTTAGTCTTTCGTTTCTCTATAAAATTCATTGCGGCTACTAACAAACCTAATACTAAAAACGCCCCTGCCGGAAGAACCATCACAACCCACTTCTCAAACCCCGGGCCTAAAAGGGTAATTCCGAAAAAAGAACCGTTCCCTAAAATTTCCCTTATCCCCCCTAAAAGAATAAGCCCCCACAAGAACCCTATACTCATACCCAAAGAATCCATAACCGCTTTAACCGGGGTATTTTTGGAAGCAAAAGCTTCCGCCCTGCCTAAAATTATACAGTTAACTACAATTAAAGGGACATACGGGCCTAAAGACTTGCTTATAGAAGGATAATTCGCTTTCAAAAAGACGTCCGCCAAAGTTACAAAAGTAGCAATTATTATCGTATATACGGCAATCCTTACCTGCGAAGGGACAACTTTCCTTATTAAAGACACAACCAAAGACGAAAAATTCAGAACAAACATTACCGCTAACCCCATAGACAAACCGTTTACAGCCGAAGTGGTAACTGCTAAAGTAGGGCACATCCCCAACAGCTGGCGGAAAACAGGATGTTCTTTCCACAAACCTTTAACAAAACTATTCTTCATATACCGTATTCCTTAATTTCCCTGACTGTCAAACTGCTTCTTAATCTCTTCAATCCTTCTATTTATAATGTGAACAACCGACCTTGACGAAATCGTAGCTCCGGTTATTGCCTGAATCTGGCTCTTTCCTGAAGGTTTAGATTTCGTATAGGTAATCTTGTTAAGAATATCCAACCCTTTAAACTGGTTCTTAAACCATTCTTTATTAATCCTCGCGCCTAACCCCGGGGTTTCCTGAGACTCTATAATCTCAATCCCCAAGAGTTTATCTAACTTGGGAGAAACAGCGCAGACCATTTTTATGCCCCCGCCGTACCCCTGGCCTTCAGCTAAGAAAGCATATCCTAAAACCTTCTTCTCTTTATCAAAAGCCTTATAGATTTCCCCTTCATGAACAACCTCTACTGCCGCAGGAATAACCTTGGATATCGCGGAATCAATCGCTTTTTTCCGGTTCCGGAGGATTTTATCTTTAGAAAGCATATCGACGGCTGAAAGGATCCCCGATGATAACAAGGAAACAAAGGTTAATACCAAAATTATTTTCACAGCGTTTTTCATTTTCTCTATCTCCGTCCGAAACTCTTAGGCCGGGTAAATTTGTTAATCAAAGGGACAAAAGAATTCATAAAAATTATCGAATACATAACACCTTCAGGCAGGCCGGCCCATTTCCTGATAATAATGACTAAAATACCAACTGCCAGCCCGAACCCAACCCTGCCGGATTTTGTCACCGGAGTTGTAACCGGATCAGTAACCATAAAAAACATCCCTAACATAACCCCTCCGGCAAATAGATGAAAAAGCACAGACCCGCTGGCAGGATGAATCAGGTAAAATACGCCCGAGGTAACAGTAACCCCCAAAAACATTCCCAAAGGAGCGCGCCAGTCAGCCGCTTTCCGAACTAAGATGTACACACCGCCTATAATCAAAGCCAAGCTGGAAGTTTCCCCCAAACTTCCGGAAACATTGCCTATAAACAGTTTTCCTAAACCCACAAACTGGTGGCTGAACTTCCACAAAGACAGAGGAGTAGCAGTTGTAACCGCGTCTAAACTAAAAGGCTGAACCCAGCTGGTAAGCATAACCGGAAACGCCGCCATCAAAAACGCCCTTCCGGCAAGAGCGGGGTTAAAAATGTTCTGGCCTAATCCTCCGAAAATCTGTTTGCTGATTACAATGGCGAAAACCGAGCCTAAAAAAGCCGCCCATAAAGGTATCTTGGGAGGCAGGACTAAAGCTAAGAGTATACCGGTAACAACCGCGGAATAATCCGATAAAGAGAAATCAGCTTTCCTTATTTTCACAACCAAATACTCGCTGATGACAGCCCCAAAAACACAGGTCAAGATCAGCGAGACAGCGCTCATCCGGAAAAAATACACAGAAGCGGCCATCGCCGGAATTAATCCGATAATAACCTGTTTCATTACCCAGCGCGTGCTGTAACTTGCTTTTTTATGAGGGCTGATTCCAACTGTCAGTTTCATAATTTTTTACGTTTAGAATTTAAGTCTCTTATCTTTGCTTTTCCTAACTTAATATACTCAACTATAGATATCTTTGCCGGACAGACATAATTACAGTTGCCGCATTCAATACAGTCGGAAATATAATATTCTTCCAAATCTTTATACATTCCTTTCTTAACCAGCCTCGGAAACTCTAAAGGCAAGAGGTTCATAGGACAGGTATCAACACACCGGCCGCATTTTATACAATCAGATTCTTCTCTCAAATCAAGGTCTTCTTCAGTTAAAAACAGTATCCCTGAAGTTCCTTTCATAATCGGAAAATCCAATGAAGGCAGAGACAGCCCCATCATCGGGCCGCCGGAAATCACCCTCTTAGCTTCTTTCTTAAATTTCAGCACCCCTGAAGAAAATAATTCTTCAATCAGAGTCCCCACCGGAAGAAGAAGGTTTTTAGGCTCTGATAGGGCAGAACCGGTAAAAGTTACTATCCGCTCAATAAGCGGCTTGTCAAAATAAACCGCTTCATATACGGCGAATAAAGTACCAACATTCTGAACAACGCATCCGGCGTCAAAAGGAAGTTTGCCTGAAGGAACAACTCTTCTAATAGTATTATAAATAAGCTGTTTTTCCGCGCCCTGAGGATAAATAGTAGGGAGGATCTTGACTTTTACCTCCGGTAAATTATATTTACGGGTATGAAGGCGGGAATTAAACTTTTTCACCGCGTCCTGTTTATTTTCCTCAATGGCTATAATAACCTTTTTGGGATTAATGATCTTGGAAACAACCTCTATCCCTTTAAGAACACCTTCAGTATGTTCAAGCATAAGCCGGTGATCGCAGGTCAAATAAGGCTCGCACTCACATCCGTTCACAATAAGGGTATCAACTCCTTTAGGAGGCTTAAGTTTTACCGCCGTAGGAAAAGCCGCGCCGCCCATACCCACAATACCAGCCCGGCGGATTCTATCCAGCATCTCTTCAGAAGAATATTCTCTAAGAGATTTAGACTTGTCTATATGGAAAGGCTCTTTTGACTGTGATTCAATTACGACAGCTCTGCTTCGCTTTAAAACCGGATGGTTATATTCTTTAATATCAAGAATTTTCCCTGTAACCGGGCTGTGGATGTTGGCGCTTATCAGAGAAACAGCTTTCGCTAAAAGAGCCCCTGTCCGGACAGAATCACCTTTATTTACTATAAGCTCAGGTAAAGCTCCAGTGTGCTGGGATAAGGGAACAACTACTTTCTCAGGAAAGAACTTTTCAACGGCAATTCTTTCCTGCGGGTATTTACATTCTTCTAACTTAAGCATTTCTCTCCTTTTAACAAAGCTCCTAAGGAAAAAACGGAAATTATTATACCAATAACCAGTATAATTTTAAAGGGAGAAAATATTTCAGCCAATGCTGCCGCCAAAAACATACACACCACAAAAGAAAAGTGCATCACCACTTCCAAACTGCTGAAAATCCTCCCCCAGAACTCATCGCCGCTTTTTTTATGGATCAGAGAATTACACCCTACAACAATAGGCGAAACCAAAACGCCCAATATAAATGAAAAGAAACAGGCAAGCACAGGAGAAGGAATGTTTTTTATAATAAGGACAAACGCGGTGAGAAAAAAGCAGGTGAGAAAAAGCATAAGGCTTATTGACTTAACCAAAGAGAACTTATGGGCAACCCGACCGTAAACCAGAGACCCTATAAAAAGGCCTAATCCTAACCAGACAGCCAAGAAACCCAAATCTTTAGTAGCTGTATGCAGAGTCTGCTGGACAAAAACTATAAAAACAACATAGAGAGCGCCTAAGCAGGAAAAAAGGACACTAAAAATCTTTACGCTGAAAAGAGTAGACTGTCTTGACAAAATATACTTTATCCCTTCTTTAAATTCTCTGATTAAAGACCTTTCAACATCCACCACTCCTTTGCCCAACTCAACCAAATCATGCCTATCGAACCTGCCCCTAATTTTAATAGTAATAAACATAATTAGAAGACTGGAAGAAAAGAAAGTCATACTGTCAAAAATGAATCCGCCTTTAGCCCCCCATGACTCAACAATAATCCCTCCCACACCAAATCCTAAAATAGCCGCCACATTAGCTGTGATTGAAACCAGAGAATTAGCAGTAATAATCTCGTCTTTCTTTACCAGCATAGGCAGGATTGACATCTTTGCCGGAACAAAAAATCTGCCCACACAGAAAGCCAGAAAAATAACAACATATATAGGGATAAAACTTTTTATCCCTATTAAAAAAGCACCTAAAACAAGGATTAAAACCCCCCTTAAAAAATCCGCCGCATACATTGTCTTGCGTTTATCCCAGCGGTCTATATAAACCCCGGCTAAAGGGTTGATAAGAAAAACCGGCAGGATAGTAAAAAACAGAATCTTAGCTAGCCCTAAAGAATCCGCCCCTATCTTCGTATAGACTAAGCCTATCAGGGCGATCTGAGTCAGCCTGTCGCCGAACTGAGAAATAACCTGCCCCAGCCAGAGAAACATAAAATTCCTGTTACGTAGAAGGCTGCTGTAACTTCCAAGCATTACTTAAATGGTTACAAGCCCGCGAGAGGAGTCGAACCTCCGGCCTGAGCATTACGAATGCCCTGCTCTACCGGCTGAGCTACGCGGGCAAAAACTAACTTAATCCTAACAGAATTGGAAAACCCCTACAAGGAAAGAATAAAGGCAGGAACTCATTCTTACCTGCTTTCAGAAAAAAAACAGCAGTATCCCTCCTGCCAAACAGTAATACCCAAAATAGCTCAATCGGGAATGCTTAACAAAAATCCGCAGTAAAAACAATGCCGCTAATCCAGTCAAGAAAGATATAGCCATTCCGCCATAATAATTAAAACTGTTGAAATGAGAGATTGCAACAGAAGACTGCCGGAGATATTCCATTATAAATCCGCCGATAACCACCGGGACAGCGGCAACAAAAGAGAAATTGAAAGCCTCTTCCTTATCAATCCCGCGGAACAACAAAGAAGAAATCGTCAAGCCTGACCGGGAAATTCCCGGAATAATCGCGGCCGCCTGAAAGAATCCGAAAATCACAGTATCCCAAAGACTAAGGTTCTTCCTCTGAGCTGTTTTTATCCTTCGGTTAGCCAGAATTAGGACTATCCCGTTACAGAATAAAGCAATGGCTACATTTCTTGTGTTGGAAAACAAAGATTCAAAAAAATCCTTGCCAAGAAACCCCAGCCCTCCGGTTATTAAAGTTACAATAAGGATTTGTTTGATTTTCTCTGCCGAATGCAGATATCTGGCAATATCGCGAAAGAAAAAGACGATGATGGCAAAAGTAGTCCCTAAATGCAGGGAAAGATAGAAAAAAACACTGCCTCCTCCAGCCAAGAGTTTATTGAAAACTACCAAGTGCCCGGAACTGGATACCGGCAGAAACTCTGTCAACCCCTGGACAACAGCTAATAGAGTATCTTTAAACATAAGGCAATTATATCAAAAAATATTTGAAAGTATAGAAAGGTTTACAATAATTTCCGGCAGACATAATCGTAGAATAAAAAACCGCGGTCGGTAAGTCTTGTCCCGGACAGCCGGCCTTTTTGTTTCCTAACAGACAACATCTTCTCTTTACTTAGATTATGGATTTCTTTACTCCTGACAGCCAAAAGATCAACCCCGGTATCTTTGGTAAACTCATGAAAATTGATTCCTCCCCTCCTTCTAAGATTAAGAACCGCGGTTTCCAAAGCGTGCCTCAAAGGAGAGAGTCTTTCTTCCTCTACAAATAAGCCGCGGGAAGAATCCCCTTTTACCTCAATTGTATACTGCCTAACATCAGGCAGGAACTTCCTCCTAACTCCATCGGTGAAACTAACAGCTCCCGCGCCTATTCCCTGATAAGGAAGGTTTGCCCAATAACTAAGGTTATGCTTACATTCAAACCCTTTCAGGCTGAAGTTTGATATCTCATAACGGTAAAACCCTCTGCTTTCCAAAAACCTTACTCCGCGCCTATACATCTTAGCCTCTTCTTCCTGAGAAAGAGGCAAGAATTCTTTATTACTCAGCTTCTTCGACAAAAGAGTTCCTTCCTCATAAGTCAAAGAATAAAAAGATATATGTTTTACCGGGAGAGTTACCGCAAGAGCTAATTCTTTCATCCACAAGTCAAATCTTTGTAAAGGTATCCCGTAAATCAAATCAATACTTATATTTTTAAACCCTATTCTGTATGCTGACTCTACAGCTTTTACCGCCTGAGCTGAATTATGAACCCTGCCCAAAAAATTAAGGGCATCATCATCAAAAGACTGAACGCCTATGCTTAACCTATTCACCCCTGAATTACGGGCTGTTTTCAATTTCTGCTCTGTCAGGCTTTCAGGATTAGCCTCCAGAGTCACCTCAGATGAACCAGATAAGCCTAAATCTTTAAGAAACCGTTCAAACAACCGCGGCTCTAAAACTGAAGGCGTCCCTCCGCCGATATAAACTGTAGAAAACTTGTATCCTTCATCCTTAAGCCGCTTAACCTGAAAGACTAAGCTGTTTATATATTCCCCTGCCAATTCAGCATCATATTTTATACTATAAAAATCACAGTAAAAACATTTCTTCCGACAAAAAGGGATATGTATATATAAAGGTATATCCATATAATTTTAAAGTTCAGCCCTCTATAAGAAGTATTATAACATGAAAAAAGCGGCGTTGGTAATATCTCCGCCATTCTGGATAAAAATCCCACTTTAGACATAGAGGATATTAAGAACTATAACAATTACAATCCTGTTCTCCCCCCGCTCTCATCACGAGGAGGTATACGGAAACGCGAATTCTGTTCCGAACATACTCTGTATAAGAAATTCCGCGGGCGTTCGCCTGAATACATTATGGGACAGACAAAATTATTCCTCAGCCTTTACAACATAAAGAGATTCCGTATTCAGGACTCGCCGATAAACTTCAGCTTCCCCTAACTTGAGAAACTCTGCAAAAAGATAATTGAAAACCGGCTTAATATAAAATGGGAAGCGCGAAAGCTAAGGGGTAAAAAATGTTCCATAGCTCTCAAAATCTGTTATTTTGTAAGGGGATGAAACCAACAAAAAACAGGAGGGCATATGGAACAGTAAACTGCCGGTAAAAGAGATAGCCTTAAAATAAAAAGAGGCTATAAGTATCCTTGCCCGGCCCCGGGGTCTTTTAGGCTTACGGGACAAAACCTCTCAATGTATTAACCGGGAAAATGCTGTTGAGATCGCAAAATGCTCATAATGCCCGGCAGCC
>CAZSRG010000038.1:0-13342 GCA_964609315.1 uncultured Planctomycetia bacterium | reverse complement strand
TACCTAAAACAATCCTGATTATCATTATAACAGACTTATCTTACAGTATCATAGGCCTGATGAACAAGTCCCTGATGAACAGGTACCTGTTGAACAGCTGGGACAAGAAGAATAACTTTTGCTTCCCGACGCCCCCACACTGAAAGAGCTCAAAGATTCCTCAATATTTTTACTGCCGCATTTTTTGCATTTAAGCTCTTCCTGTTTAGAGCCCACGCCGGTTAACAAATCAAACTTCTCTCCGCAGTCTTTGCAAACATAAGTATAAATAGGCATAATTGAGACCTCCTGTCCTATTTCCCGCTTTTCTTTTCTAAAATCCTTTTCTTAACTTCCGCCATCATCTTCTCTTCCGTATCAGCCACATCTTTCATAACTTTACCTATAATCCCAAAATACATTTTACTCATTAAAGCGATATTCATCTTAGCTATATAAACATCACCGTTCCTATCCTCATAAACCGCCCAGGTACAGGGCATAATCCCAGCCATTTTAGGATCAACCTTCAAGACTTTATTAGCATATATGGGTTTACAGACAAAATGCATAACCATACTCTTAATATTATCGTAACTTAACCCTTTAGAAAGCTGAGATTTATAAAACTGCCAATCAGGTATCGGAAAGCCCCAGCCCTTAAATTGAGGAACCACATTCCTTACTGCTTCCTCTACCTCCTCAAAACTTCCTTCAATCTTAAAGCTGACCATCATATATTTTCTCAAAACATAGACAAAAGCCAGTCCGCTCAAAATTATTCCCAGTATCAATCCTAATAACAACATAACATTCCTTCCTCTTTATTCTTAAGAATATTTAGAATCCTCAACCGATCTTTGGATTAAGCCCCCCGGCCTAAGGTAAGAATCAAAGGTTTTCTCTTCTCGCCTTTCTGGTATTCCGCTGTTATACTGTCAAGATTAGCCCGGACAAGCTTAACAACATCTTTGATAAGAAAGCCTTCTCTGATAACAACACAGGAGAACTTCTTTATAATTCTGGTTATGTTCGGGCCGAATCGCTTTGAAACAAGGACATTTATCCCCTTTAAGACAAAAGAAACAGACTTTGCCTTGTTTGGGTCTCCGTGAATTTTGCTTTCATCTTCTTCTATTTTTGTGTTCTTTCTCTTCTCTATAAAATCAGCTTTATCTGAGTTTATTCTATAAATAGAGTAATACTCCGCATTGCCGAAATGGCCGTCATCCTTTAAAGTATCCCCATCATCAGTAGCAAACGCGAATAAAAGTTCCATATTGTCTTACCTTTTTTTAAAATAGGAAAACCTGAACCACCTACGAGGAGCCCCTCGGACCACCGCGTAGGTGTTACCAAATGAATTATATGGAATCCACTTCAACTACCTTAGCTAAGATATCGTCTATGGTAACCAAAAGGTACTTTTCTCCTTCAAAAGTTATCTCTGTACCCGAGAAATCCTTGTAGATAACTTTATCTCCCGCGGATAACTGTTCAGATACAGCGGCAGATATTGCTATGACTTCTCCTTCCTTCGGTTTTTCCTTGGCAGTATCAGGAATAATTATCCCGCCCGGCGTTTTATCCGCGGCATTCCGGAATAACTTTATTAGAACATAGTTATTGATAGGCTGAATCTTCTTCATCTTAACACCCCTTTCTTTTTTAAAACTAATCTCCGCCTTTTATCCCTAAAAGGCTGTCTAATTTCACTTTATCAAACCCCACGACAATCCTTCCATCAATGTCCGTCTGAGGAACCCCGCTCTGGCCGCTTCTTCTCATCAAGTCCTGAGCAGCTCTTTCATCACGGGAGACATCCACTCCCCGAAAAGGAATCCTGTTCTTCATCAAATAGGCCTTTACTTTACTGCACCAGGGACAGGTTGGCGAAGAATAAACCGTAACGCTCCTGAATTTTCTTTCTTCTCTCTTCCCTGCCTTAGGCAAAGGCGCCTCTGACAAAGCAATTTCGTAATACTGCTTATTCTGCAAACCGTATATAATTTTAGAAACTTTATCGTCTTTAAGAACCAAAACAGCGGGAACAGAATCTATCCCGTATAAAGGGTGAATATCTTTGACTTTTAAAGCATTGACTGAATAGACCGGAATATCGGGATTATCCTCTTTAACTCCTTCCAAAACGCCTACAGCTTCTTTGCTTTTTTGAGAAGAATCCGAATAGAAAATAACCATAAGAAAAGATTTTTCTTTCTTTATTTTCTCAAAACCTGATTTATCCTGAATGTTTTCAATCATACTTATGACCTCTTAATATCTTTAAGGTAATCCCTTACTGAAACAGCCGCGATAGTTGCTTCCCCACAGGCAACATCTATCTGGCGCACTTTCTTTGAACGCACATCTCCTACAGCATACACTCCCGCAGTCTTCGTCCGCATATCATCGTTCGTCTTGATATACCCGGACCTGTCAAAATCAACAAGACCTTCCAGGAAACCGGAATTAGGCAAAAAACCCACATAGACAAACACCCCTGAAACATCAACTTTTTTCTTCTCTCCTGTTTTGCGGTCTTCTACAGTAACAGAATTGACATTACTGTCCCCGTTCACAGCGACAAGCCTATGGTTTAAGAGAAACTCGGCATTGCTGTTTTTCTTCAGCCTTTCCTGAAGAATCTTTTCAGCGTTCATATAGGACAAAAACTCTATAAAAGTTATGCTTTTTACATACTTAAGAAGAGTTTCTCCCTCCTGAAGGCCGGAATTTCCGCATCCTATGACAGCCACATCTTTATTTTTATAAAGCGGCCCGTCGCAGGTAGCGCAGTAAGAAACACCTCTGCCTTTGAATTCCTTTTCACCAGGAACACCTAATTCTTTAGGGATACTGCCGGAAGCGGTTATCAGGCTATATCCTAAATAAGTTTCTTTGTCTGTCTGGACCTTTATCTTTCCGTCAACAGACTCTATTCTCCTGACTTCGGTAAACTCCAATATTTCAGCCCCAAACCTCTCGGCCTGTTTTTTAAACTTACTTATCAACTCAGCCCCATTGACACCTTCAGAAAATCCTGGGTAATTCTCTATTAAATCAGTTCCGGCAGGCAGGCCTCCGCAGATATCTTTTTCCAGCAAAAGAGTACTGAACATCTCTCTTGAAGTATAGACAGCCGAAGTTAATCCTGCCGGCCCTCCTCCTATAATAATCACGTCATAAATGTTTTCGCTCATTTTTTTCTCCGCTATTTTAAAACCCATCAATTCTAAAGATTATAATTTATTATTAGAAACAGTCAATACCCTTTTTAATCTTCTTGTCCTACGCTGATTTTTCAATTAACTCTATTATTTTCCGGCAGGATGCCGGCAGGCTGGCTTGAATCTTTTCATCTTCAGGCAGAGCTTCTTTTATAAAACCTTCAGTAAAAGGAAGATAATTTACGGTAGTTACTCCTTTATTCCGATAAACGACTATCTGTTTCGGCTGGAGTAATACCGCGGCTGTTTCCATATTTCTTTTCATCGTCTTATAGGATTTATCAAAATTGCACAGTATAACCTGATACAGCTCAAAATCATCAGACACATCCACATTGTGTTCTTTATACTCTTTGCCCATATCAAACACATACCTCACGCCAAAGTTTACCTCTTGAGTATTCCGGCTAAAACTCTCAATAAATTCACGGATAGGTTTACCGCTCGTTATACTGAACAAATTCTTCTTTCCTATATTCTTTCCTTCCATCTTCCACCTCTTTTTACCCTTCTAAGACTTCATAAGCAGCCTGACGATTAAAAGCTGTACCTCACCCTCATATAAACATTCTTGTTCTTTTTCATCTGTCCAAACTCGGTAATTTCATCATTTCCCCAGGGAACATTAGCGCCTAATATAGCTTTTAAATGGTCAGTTACATCATAACTTATACTGGGCCTGAAATATCCATCCCTGTCCGAAGGAGAATAAAAAGTGAACAAAGACAGCATGACCGTCTGGTTTTTAAATAGTTTGGTAATCCGGTTTGTTACCAAATGCCGGTATTGGTCCCAGAAATAATCCGTAGGCAAAAGGTTATTGCGGTAATTGTCATAATCTAACTTCTGCTCATAATAATACTGAAAACCCACTCTCAAGTCATTTCCTAAATCTTTTGAATATCCAACCAATGCTTTAAACATGGAATTTTCAATTAACCTATTGCTTCCGTTATGGTCGTCGCGGGAATTAACATACCCCGCTTCAGCGTTTCCTATGCCAGAGAAGAACGGCCCGCGGATACTCGCCCCGTAAATATCAACTCTTTCATAATATAATTGGCGGGCTAACTCATTCTTATAACTGCGGGGGCTCTTATCAAACCCGTGGAAATAATAAAGAGCGGCTTCATTCCTGCCTAAATTACGGTATATCCTTAAAGCATACTCGCTGTTAGACATCTGGTGCGGAGGCTCAAGCAAATCGCGGTCAGAATTGGTGCCGGCAATTCCCTGCTGAAAACTGTCAAAAAAGGAAAGCCTATCTCCCTCAGCATGAGTATTAGGCTCAAAACGGGAAATTACAACAAAATCTATGCTGGCAATTTTAGGATAGAAAGAAAATTTAACCGCGTCCGAAGGTTGTTTCAAATACTCATCATCCCTCCCGGCAAAAAATGAAACATAATCCTTAGGAAACATATCGTTTATAAAAAGATAATCCCCTGTCCCCCAGGTAAGAATCTGCCGCCCAAGCTTAACATCCATAAAATCATTGGGAGTGAAGGAAAAATTCATTTCTCTTACGTCAAAGTCCGTCTTGCCGGAAAAATATTCGTCAACCGTCCAATCCCCCCTGAAGAAAAACTCAGAGTTCCAGTCAGCCAAGAACGATTTAGGATAATACCTGCTTTTTAACTGAAGCCTCTGTTCTAATAAATTGTAATCGTCTCTTTTTGTCGTATCGCGCCCTATCCTATACCCGTAATCAGCTTCCCAAAAACCGTGAATAGCCGGAAGGTCTTTCCCAAGAATCACTGCCTTAGAACAGGGAGAAGAAAAAAGAATACCAACAATAAGAAATAGTATTATCTTCCGCATTTCCTATTTCCTTTTTATCCATTTCAAAGGCGGCCTTCTTAAAAACCTCTCGGTAAAAATATTATCGTCTAAGTTGATATCATACTGGATTTTGTTGTATGTAATCACTGTGCTTCCTCCGGTATTTAAGTCACTGGCTTTCATCTCAGTAATAGTAGGATAGCCCTGGATATTTTCTACCTTAAGGGCTTCTATTACACGGTATTTCTTCCCCTGGCTATCGTAATACTCAGCTTTTACCGGCATAAAGTTATCTTTCCTAATCCAGATATAATAATAGGAAAATTCCACATTATCTTTATTTTTCGGGACATTCTTGATTTTATAACATCCGTTTTCTTCACCCGTCAATTCGTGAGTATCCTCGTCTATACCTCTTCCGGAAACATCCTCATACACAAAGTGAGACCCCACAAAACTGGAACGTTTATCACTGGAGGCAATTCTGCGAACCAAGTCTAATGCCGGTAAGTAAAGCCACCTGTCATCATCCTTGCCTAAATGCTTCCAGACCATATAAACCATATCCCGAACATCCTCGGGTTTATAGAAATACACGTAGAATTTCTGTTCCCCTCCGTCCTGGACATCTCTCCTCAAAATAGTAAGCTCCCTTATCCTTTTTCTTCCCTGAGAATCGGTTATTTCCATATTAACTTCGGCCATACCGTCATTGCCCTCATAATAAGCAACTTTATTAGCCTTATCCACAATCCGGCCTACGGTCAAATCCGCAGAATATGCCGGAATGCTTAAAAGAAACAAACATAGGATAAATACTGAAGAAATTTTTCTAAACATCTTACTCCTCCTTTTTAAGTTTCAGCAACTTACAAACTCTGTCATTTTTTAACAGACATTTACAGAAACAAGATAGAATAAGAAAAAGCGGGGTTGTGATAAACAAAATACCCTTTATCCCCATATCAGTAAACCCTAAAAGGACGTAAAGAACAGCTAAAACTATAGCCATCGATAGAAATATACAGTCAAAAGGATAACACAAGAAATGCTTCTCCCTTTTCATATATATACGAGAAGGGTTAGCAGAAATAATTGACGGAAGGATAAAAAACGTTCCTAAGCTTGATGTGAACATAATCGCCGCCATAAAAAACCCTACTGTCTGGTAAGGGACCAAAGGAGCAGCCAACAACGGCAAAAAACCTACAGCTATAACAATAGCATTTCTGGCAATCGCCCTGCCGGGGCCGGAGAATGTATATTGGGCAGTATCCTGCCAATCCTTACTCTTTTCATAACGGGCTCTGCTTCTCTGGATAAAATGGATAGCGAAATCTATTGACAGCCCTAAAGTTAAAGCTGAAAGCACCGCTACCGGCATATCATAATACCTTCCGATTATACCTAATAATCCGTAAATAAACACTATGGTTACCGTCAAAGGAATCATTGAAATTAAGCCTCTCAAAGGTGAGCCAAAAAGAAAAGCCATCATAAAAAACACGATAATAAAACTTCCCAAAAAATTCCTGAGCATCCCTATAACCATTTTGTTCTGCCAGGCGACATTGACATAAGTCAAACCCGCCCAATCATATTTCATCTTATACGGCAAAGGATTAGCCTTAGTAAAATCATCCACCTGATGAATGACTTTTTCCATGTTTCTATTATCTCCGCTGGTAAGCTGAACCCAGATATTTAGCTTAGAATAATCCGGCGAAACAAAATGCCACAAGTCATCAGGCTTATGAGAATTCTGGTAAGATATCAAACACTGAGCCACTCCCTGTTTAGTCCTGGGGATTTTATAATATGCCTTATCCCCTCCTACAAGTTCCATATAAACTTTTTTAGTAACATCTGCCAAAGATGTAGTCTTTCCCACATCTCCTTTTTCCTTCAAATAGGCCTGAAGTTTCTCTACATAGTGAAGCATATCCGGACGCTTGAAGATCTCCGGCGGCTTATCTTCAGACTGCATTACCAAATAAGCCATATATGTCCCGCCGAAATGGGCATTTAAGACCCTGTCGGCAATTCTTATAGGGTGATTTTTAACAAACCATTTTACAGGGTTATCATTAACCTGAATCCTGCTTATCCCCCATATAGATACAGCGAATGTAACAACGGTAAGAAACAAAACCAGTTTCCACTTGGCAACAACAATCCTGCCTATAGGTTTAAGGAATTTATCCAGCACAGACTTTTTCTCCTCTTCGTCTAACGCCCCGAAATTCTCCAAAGTCTTAGGTTTCATTAGAGATATATAAGCGGGAATAAAAGTCATTGATATAAACCAGGCAATCATAACCCCGGTTGATACAAACACCCCAAAAACCTGGACAGGAGGAATGCGTGAAAATGACAGAGAAAGAAAACCTACCCAGGTAGTAAGCGCGGCGTAAAGCATGGGAATAAAAAGTGTATCTATTGACTCAATAATCGTTTTCTTCCTATCCCCAATTTTCTTATACTTCTCAAAAAACTCGCTTAATATATGGATAGAGCTCAAGACAGCAATAGGTATCAAGAATATCGGTATCATAGAGCTCATAATATGGACCGGAAAACCAAATCCGATTAAAAGGCCCATTGTTATCACTACCGTAACAATAGCTACAATCATCGGAGCTATAATAAGGTTTATTTTCTTAAAAAACATAAGCATAAGAAGAAAAATAATCAACCCGGCTAAAGGAGCGGATATTGCCATCTGGATAAACATCTCATGGCCGAAAGTATCTTCGGCAATAGGCAGGCCGGTCATATAATATTTCTCATCGCCTTTATATTTGGAAACGATTTTCTTTATCTGCTGAGAGATCTGATAACTCATATTCTTTTTTTCTATCGGAACATATATACATAAAGCTTTCCCATCTTCAGAGATGAGTGTTCCGTAAAATACCGGATTATCCATCATCCTATCCCTGATATGCAAAGCTTCTTTCTCGGTTTTAGGCGGTGAAGGCATCAGCCACTTAAAACGGACAGTTCCAATACCCGCCTGCTCAATATCGTCTTTAACCGAAGGTGAAATCAGCTCATGGTTAATTACTCCTTTTATATCCTCAATACCTTCGGTTATGTCATAAACTTTAGTTAAAGTATCTACATTAAATACGCCGTTGGGATTCTTTTCATTTACAATGCCTAAGACTATAAAATCATAGAGAGAAAATTCCTTTTTGGTCTGATTATGAAAAATCCGGACAAACTCGTCCCTGGAAAGCATATTCTCAGGATCAGTATCCACTTTCATCTTAGGGTACTGAATAAAAGAAAAAGCCAACGCCAGAATTAAGGCGGATACAATAAGTTTAGGATGATCTACTGAGAATTTTATAATCTTTTTCATAAAACATTATCTCCTATTATTCAGACGGTGAAAACACTTTATCTAAAATATCTTTTACCTGTCTCTCACTTTGAATACTTGTTGTAGCAGCAACAACCTTACCGTCCTTAAAATAGACTGTAAAAGGCAGGCCCATAAAAAAACTACATTCCGGCAAATCTTTTATGAAAGAAGCAGCGGGAATATCAAAATCCATATCCCTAAACTGGACATGCGGATATTCAGGCTCTAATTTCTGCATAATTCCGTAAACAGGGAAACACATAGGCCCCATTCTTCCGCAGCAGATCATAACATTTTCGTTATTCTTAAGAATCTCGTCAATCTCTTCTTTGGTCCCTAAATGCTTGAGATTTGTACTTAACACACTGGCACCTCCTTATTATGGGACTGGTGTAAAACACACCAGTCCCTGATTACGATGATTAACCCTCGATTACAATGATTGAAAACATTAACTTTTAAATCGCTGAAATCATTCTTCAATCGCTGGAATCAGGCATTGGTGCTATTATGCACCAGCGCCTTTATCTATTGCTTCAACTAACTCCCTGCAATAATAGGGTATATCTTTTACGACCCTTCCCCAAACTAGATTACCGTCCCTGAAAGCAGGCTCATCCTGCCAAAGAGCTCCGGCATTTTCCAAATCATCCTTTATCCCTGTTGACCCGGTCGCCTTCTTCCCTTTAACAATCCCCGCCGATGCGCCAACCCATCCGGCATGGCAAATCATCCCAATTACTCCTCCCCGTTCATAAACATCCTTAACTAAGTTAAGTACGCCTTTATTTCTCCTCAACTTATCCGGCGCCCATCCTCCGGGTATTAAAACCGCGTCTATTCCTTCCGGCTGAATTTCAGAAACGGAGTATTCACTCTTAACCTTCAACCCTCCGGACTTGCTCAAATACTCCTCATCTTTATTCAACCCGGAAACTTTTACATCAGCGCCCTCTTCTATCATTCTCATATATACTACCCAGAACTCCAAGTCCTCATAACCCGGGCCGACGAGCATAACGATATTTTTACCCTTTAACTTCATATTAATTACTCCTCTTTTCTAAAGGGCTAAAGTTTAATACAACACAGTCATTATAAGAACCGTCATGAAGACATCTTCTATCCAATTTGCCTTTTAAAACAAACTTGGCTTTCTCCACTTCTTTTATAATATCCTCAAGATCCAACAAAGACAACTCCATTAAGGGATAATCTTTTTTATAATGTTTCGGGTAAAGAGAAAAGAGCCCTCCGGATTTCAAGACTCTGTAAACTTCGCTGTAAATTAGGTTCCTGTCTCCCATATAATGAATCATATCATAACACAAAACCGCGTCTACAATATTATTTTCCAGAGGCAACTCAGTATCTCCTTTTACCAATTCTATATTATTCAGACGACTTTCTTTAGCTAACATTCTAACCTCATCCAATGAATACTCGTCTTTATCAAAAGCAAAAACCTTTCCCTTATTTCCCACAACCTTTGCTAAAGGAATTGCATACCTCCCTTTCCCGCAGCCAAAATCCAGGACATACCATCCCTTTTCAATCCCGACATCTTTAAGAAATCTTTCTCCGTCTCTGCCTGTCCACTTCTCAACTTCGCTTAACATTTCTAACTCCGCCATGCTTCTTGAGCCATTTCCATAAATTTCGCGCGTTCTTCAAGACTCATCTCTTCAATCTCTACCTCAGATTTTACATTACTATCCGTTTTCTTTATCTCAGACTTAATGATATCTATTAAATAATCCTTAATTGGAATATCCAGCATCGGGACTTTCAAAATTAAAGAAACTTTTTTATCTCCGGCATTTATATCCTTAATCATCCCTAACTCAAAAAGGGTACGGTTAATTTCCGGATGAACAATCCTTCTCAATGCATCCTTAACTCTACTTTCCAAATTTTCTCTATCCATTTTTATCTTTTGTTTTATTTAAAATCATCTGCCTCGGCCAATACCCCGGCCTCTGCCCATTCCTCTGCCTCTACCCATACCTCGTCCCATGCCCCTGCCTATGCCTCGTCCCATACCTCCGCCAAAAGCAGGCTGTCCGGAACCGGGTTGAGTACGATTTTTAGAAGTGCTTGTTCCTTCATCAACAGATATAAACCCTATTGCCTGCGCGGGGCAGACATTTATACACCTTCCGCATTCAATACATTTATTAACATCCACACCAGCTGTGCCATTAACTATAGAAATAGCCTGAACAGGACAAACATTTACACAAGCCTCACACCCCTGACATTTAGTTTTATCTACCTTAACCATTTCTACCCCCTTCTACCCCCTTCTACTTCTATTCATTTATTCCTGACAGGATTCCGCTCTCATATCCTCAAGCATATTTAGAATTTTCTCCATCAACTTCGGATTCTTCAGAAAATAGCATCTTGTCTTTCCATCCCTCACACAATCGACAATATTACCCGCTTTAAGAACAGTTAAATGCTGGGAAATATTCGGCTGCCTAACCTTAACAAATTCTTTTATGTCTCCAACACACTTTTTATTCTTCAACAGCTCTTCAACCATTGCAATACGGGTAGGATGAGAAAGTGCCTTAAAGAATTCGGAGACTTTTTCATGATTTATCACACTCATATCTTCTCCTTTGATATATTCTCACATTCGAATATGAGAATATATCACAGAAGAAAAATATGTCAAGAGAAATTTAGAACTGATTTAGGACTGATTCAGAATTTAACAAATGCAACAAAACTGTTACGAACAGAA
The DNA here is from genome assembly GCA_964609315.1 of uncultured Planctomycetia bacterium. Classification (GTDB taxonomy): domain Bacteria; phylum Omnitrophota; class Gorgyraeia; order Duberdicusellales; family Duberdicusellaceae; genus CAZSRG01. The sequence goes on along the minus strand of CAZSRG010000038.1, from coordinate 2,229 downwards.
ATGTTGCATTGGACCTTTCACATGGTATAATATATTTTATGAATAATATCCCTTCCCGCATATTTATGCCTAACCGCAAAATTATATTAGAAGAGGGGATATACCATATCACTCAACGCGCTCCAGGGAAAGAACTGATATTTATAGAAAAGGCTGACTACTTAACCTTTATCTCTATATTGAAACAAGTATCGAAAAAGTTTAACCTTACTATTTTCTGTTTCTCTCTCCTCTCCAACCACCTCCATATTCTTACTCAAATAAAAGAAAGAAACTTATCCCAGGCAATGCAGGAATTATTTAAAAGATACGCCCAAATTTTTAACATAAAATATGAAAGAAAAGGGCATGTTTTCTGCGGCAGATACAGAGCGGCATCATGTAATGACGACAGATATTTCCTTATCATATCTTTGTATATTCATCTCAACGCATACCGCGCGGGAATGACAGATTCCCCCTTTAAATATAAATGGCATTCTTTAGATGTGTACATCAAAAAAATAAGAAGTTCTTTTGTTAATCCTAAATTAATCTTAGACGGTATATTCGCCAATGACACCGTTAAAGCTAAAGAGATATACAAAAACCTCATAAAAGGAGTATCAGGAATAAAAACTGATGATTTTATGGAAGAAAAAAATACTTTTACAAAATTATACGATAATTTTGTAAAATGGGTCAAGACTGATTCAAAGAAAAATACTATTTACAAAGACAGCCCTATTATAAAAAGTTTTGTGGATATAGAAAAAGGAATTGAAGCATTCAAGAACAAGAAAAGAACATCTTCTCCACAAGATAAAAAAGCAATTATATACCTAATTCAGCAATTGATATCCCGCGGATACAACAAGGAAGAAATTGCAGAAAAACTAGATATTAACAGAGTCACTATTTATAGACTGTTAAAACAAAACCATCAGAGAGCCCTTTCTAAATAACATACCTTATCTCTTTTGCCTCTATCCCAAATGCAACAAAACCGTTACGAACACTTTTGTTACATTACGGCCTCCTCTGAATGAAATGCAACAAAACCGTTACGAACAGAAATGTTGCACTTGGGACGTTAGGCCTTATTTCAGAATGACGTCTTTGACAATTAATAATCCAGCAACGCCTAAAAGAACAAATCCAAATATCAGTTTTATACCTTTTGCTTTAAGTTTTCCAGCCATTAACCTTGAACCTGCCTGGCTGCCTAAAAATACCGCAAGCACACACAGTCCCCACAAAAGCCAATCAGGCTGAGCCGCGGTCATAATATGTGAAATAAAGCTTGATAGCCCTGAAAAGGTTACAACGAAAGCGGAAGTTGCCGCGGCAAACTTCGGATTTAACCCGGCAATGAAAAGCAAAGGCACAACAAAACTTCCTCCCCCTCTGCCTATCAACCCGGCAAAAAATCCCAAACACCCCCCGCCTACAATTCCTAAAATGAACTTGCCTCTACCGGACAAGCCTCCGGTCTTAGGCTTCCAGCCTGAAAGCATAAGAATTGCGGCATCGGCAGTAAATATAGCAAATATCAGAATTACCGGCTTTGTCGGCAGGTTTATATTAGCCCATGTCCCCAAAGGCGCGAAAATAACCATAAAAAACCCGAAAGGAATAGCGGTTTTCCATTCGATAAGTTTCTTCCTCGCATAGACAAAGGCGGCCGATGAAGAATTTACAACATTTAAAAGCATCCCCAGAGGAATTGCCTGTGCCTTAAAATCCATACCCAGCCAGAATAGAATTGGAATATACAACTGCGACCCGCCCATGCCCAGCATTGAGAATACAAAAGCAATAAAGAAAAAAATTACCGGCGACCAATAAATTGGATTCATAGTCTCTCCCTATATCTAAGTCTAAGGATATTTCTTTTCCTTTAGATATTCTAAACTCTTGGAATTTTATTCGCGCTAATTATTTCTCATACTCCATACTCAGAACAAGGCAGGCATACCTTCTTCCCCTCTTTTATCCTCATTTTATTCTCAGCTGTCATCTCGCCGCAAACTTCACATTTTACAATGTTAAAAGACGGCTTAGGAGTTGGGGAGAAATTATGGGTAAAGATTTTAGAAACCTCTAAAATTTCTTCATCCGGCCGGCTGATAGTTTTCTTAAAGCCATCTAAAATAAACTCGGGATTGACTTCTGCGGGAGGAACCCCTCTCTTCCTTTCGCTCATAAATTTGCCGGCAAACATTGCTTCAACCGCTTCAGGTCTTACTG
>CAZSRG010000037.1:0-14552 GCA_964609315.1 uncultured Planctomycetia bacterium | reverse complement strand
TTTATCTTCCGCGGCCTCAGAGGAAAGGGGATACTATCTCTCTTCCCATTCCCAGTAAGGCTGGTTGAAGCTGCTTGTTTCGGTTATGATAATATGTTATAATCTCTTTTCAGGAGGATAAATGAAAACATTACTTTTCTTGTTTATTTTTTCTTTTTCCTGTCTATGTTTTTCTCAGGATAAAATAGGGAGCGCCAATTCTAATTCTTCTTTGAACAAAGAAGAAAACAGCCGAATAGAGAAATGGAAGGTATATCAGGAAGATGTTTCTGTGAATAAAGCCCTCCATGTTTTTAAAAGCAAATCAGCGGGGAACTATGATAAAAAAGTGTGGATTGCTGATAACCAGGATGGGAGTAAACGCGTCCTGTTAAAGTATGCGACTTCTGACAGTGGAGAAACAGTCGTATTTTCTCCTGATGACGATTTTGCTTTTTATGTTGGTTCTTCCGGCTCAGGCGAAACAGAAGTTTTTGGAGTTAATTTGCTTTCCGGAAGCGAGTTTGCAGTAGGTTCCGGGGACGATTTTAACATAGTTGCCTGCCCCGCGGGCGAAACTTATGTAGTTATTAAAGGTAATTCCGGTAAGCCCGGCTATTCTATTTATACCATAAAGGATCAGGAGGCAGATGCCATAAATACAGAGTATACCGGAAGTATTGATGATATAAAGCGATATGTTTGTTATTAATGCTTTTGTGCTTATGTAACATTTCAGTTGTCAACTGGAATGGGACATAAGGGGTAAATGAGGGCAGCGAAATATTAATGAAATCCCGCTTCAGAGAAGATGTTAGAAAAAGCTCTTTGATCTTTTTCTAACCTTCGGCGGGATAAATTCGGCCATGCAGCTTATGTCGTCCTTCGGACTCCATAAGTTGCGGCCTCATTTAGGAGGTGCTGAAATGAAGTGGTTTTTCTTGGGGTTAGGTTTTTTGTTTAACTTCAGTTTTTTAGCTGGGGGATTCTCTGCTGATTCGCTCAAGAAGACAGTGGCGGTATTTGAATTCAAGAATGATTCCGGATACTCAGGTTATGCCAATTTAGGCCAGGATTTTTCTATGCAGTTATCGGATGCCCTAATTCAAAGCGGGAAGTTCAAAGTTTTAACCCGACAGGATTTGGATGTTGTCATGGCCGAGCAGGATTTGTCCCGAAGCGGGCGCATGGCCAAATCTAAATCTGCCCGGACAGGGAAAATAATTCCGGCCCAAATTCTTATTAAAGGCAGGATTACAGAGTTTCAGGAGAATACTTCCGGAGGAGGGCAGGGATTAAGCATACACGGGATATCCATAGGTTCTAAGAAATCTTCAGCTCATATAGGGGTTATTGTCCAGCTTATAGATTCTACTACCGGGGAGATTTTAGATTCTAAACGGGTTGAAGGCGAGGCCCGGGCAGGAGGGTTTTCAATAGGCTACAGCGGGTCATGGAGTTTGAGCTCATCAAGTTTTAAGAAAACACCTTTAGGAAAGGCTGTGCAGATGGCAATAGACAGGGCTGTGGTGTATATTTCAGACAAGTTGTCTTCTGTCTCCTGGAAAGGCAGAATTGTTTTGGCAAAAGATGACGGGACAGTCTTTATTAATTCCGGGAGTAATGCCGGAGTTAAGCCGGGTCAGATTTTTGCTGTTTATCGTGAAGGAGAAGCACTTGTTGATCCTGATACCGGAGTTGAATTGGGCAGGGAAAATAAAAAGATTGCCGATATAAAAGTTTTTGAAGTCCAGGAAAAATTCGCAAAGGCTAAAGTTGAAGGGATAGCTCAGTTACCTGTTTCTAAAGGCGACTTGGTATTACAATAGCGGGTTCAAGGACATTTTGCAGAAGGAGGATATTGTGAAAACTATTCAAGCCTTATGTTTAGGGGTGTTGCTTTTTTCGTTGTTCGGCTGTGAAACGGTTCATGATGCTGCTAAAAAAGGCGGTTCTTATATGGGTAAAGCAGCTAATTCAGTAGGCGGAGTTACCGAAGGAGCGGCTGATGCTTACCGCGGAGGTTCGGAAACTCCTCAGGAAAATCCTTACGGGAGATAATTTCTTTATGAAGAAATTGCCTGCCTTATGAAGAAAGAAGCTTTCTTTTATAAAAGGCTGGCGGAAGATAAAGTCGAATGCGGGCTTTGCCCTCACAGGTGTAATATCCCTCCTTCAAAATTAGGGATCTGCGGCGTGAGGAAGAATATAGACGGGATTTTGTATACTCTATTTTATGGGATTGCGGCAGCCGTTAATATCGACCCGATTGAGAAAAAACCTTTTTATCATTTTCTTCCCGGTTCATCCGCTTATTCAGTATCAGCTCCCGGATGCAATTTTAGATGCAGATTCTGCCAGAATTGGGAAATATCCCAAGTTTTAAATAATTCCGGCCTTATTTTGGGAAATCAGCTTATGCCTGAAGAAATAGTGAGGCAGGCCGAAGATAAAGGATGTGAAAGTATTGCCTATACCTATACAGAGCCCGCGGTTTTTTTCGAATATGCTTATGACACGGCAAAGTTGGCTAAACAAAAAGGTTTAAAGAATGTATTCGTGACTAACGGGTATATAGAGGAAGAGCCTTTGAAGATGATAGCGCCCTTTTTAGCTGCTGCCAATGTCGATTTAAAAAGCTTCAATGACGATTTCTATATAAAGGTTTGCGGGGGAAGGCTGGAGCCTGTTTTAGATACTATAATCCGGATGAAGAAACTTGGCGTATGGATAGAGGTTACTACTCTTATTATTCCCGGAGAGAACGATTCTGAAAAAGAACTGTCAGAGATAGCCGGATTTATCGCTTCTTTGGGAAAAGAAATCCCCTGGCATATAAGCAGGTTTCATCCTCAGTACAAGTTCAGCAGTAAAGAAGTTACTCCTTTGGGAATACTTAAGAAAGCTAAGAGAATAGGCCTTAAAGCAGGGTTAAAGTATGTTTATTTAGGAAATGTTCCGGAAGGAAATAATACCTATTGCAGTAAATGCGGTAAGGTTATTTTAAGGAGGAATTACTTTGAGGTGATAGATAACAGCCTTATTGGAAATAAATGTTCATTCTGCGGTAGTGCTTTTGATGGAGTCATTAGTTATTAAATAGGTTTTCAAAGAAAATTTCTAAGAAAATAAAGCTTATCCTTGTTAAAATCAGGGCGTATATGGTATACTATTTTAACTATCCAATATTGTTATATCCAACGGGCAAGATTTGTAAATAAGCGCAATCTAAAGAGAAGGGAAGATGGAAATACTTAACTATATGAGTGGGAATATTGTTGGTGTTTCTGAAGAGGCTACAGTCCATGATGCTGTATCTATAATGCGCGAGAGAAAGATAGGCTCTCTGTTGGTGAAGAACAAATCTCTGCCGGTAGGAATCTTCACTGAACGCGATCTCTTAAATAAGGTGAATTTAAGCCGGATATCCGAATTCAAGAGTGTAAAAATAAAAGATATAATGACTAAAGGGATAAAAACAGCAGATGCCAAAGACTCTTATGTGGAAGTTATCGGAATGATGAAGAAGTATAATATCCGGCATATGCCGGTAGTCCTAAACGGAGATATTATAGGTATTGTGTCTTTTCGGGATTTGTTGAACCGCTACCATGAACATCTTGAACATTTGCTTAAGGAAAGAGAGTCAGAACTCAGAGAATCCATAAGAAAGATAGAAGAATCAGAAACCAGGTTCAGAATGATTTTTGATAGTTCAGCCGTATCAATAATCTTGACTGATAGAAAAGAAAATATAGTTTTATGCAACCCCTTTACTTTTCATCTTTTAGGTATGAGCTCAGGTGACTTATTAGGCAGGCCGGTGTCGTCTTTATACCCTAAAGATGAATGGAAGAAAATACGGTCGCAGAATATACGCCAGCTGGGGGTTAAACACCATTTAGAAACAAAAGTCATTGATAAATCAGGCAGGCTTGTTGATGTGGATGTTTCAATAAGCGTGCTTAAAGACGGAGAAGGAAAGATCATAGGGTCAATAGGGATTATGAGAGATATTACCGAACGCCGAATGGCTGAAAGGCAGAGAGCGGAATTGATGAGAGATTTAGAGATGACCAACAAAGAATTAGATGATTTTACATATATAGTTTCGCATGATTTAAAAGAACCCCTGCGTAATATTGATGCTTTTTCTAAATTCATTATGAGTGATTATAAAGATAAGCTGACCGGTTCCGCCCTTAATTATTTAGAAAGGGTGCGGGCTAATGCGGCGAGGATGTTTACTTTAATAGAAGACTTGCTGAAATTGTCCCGCATAGACAGGAAGAAAAATCCCTTTGAAAAGGCAGAAGTAAACGGGATTATCCGGGAAGTTAAGGATCGTTTAGAATATGCTATAAAGAAGAAAAAGGCAAAGATTATTGTGAAAGGAAAAATGCCCAGTGTTTTCTGCGACAGAGTCCGTTTAACTGAGGTGTTTTCTAATCTTATTTCTAACGCGGTTAAGTTTTCAGGGAATGGCGCGGATCCTCTTATAGAGATAGGCTGTCAGGATGAAGGGGATTTTTATCAATTTTATGTAAAAGATAACGGGATAGGGATAGACCAGAAGTTTCAGGATAAGATATTTGATATATTCCAGCGCCTGGTTGGGCGCCGGGAATATGAGGGGACAGGAGCGGGCTTAGCTATTGTGAAGAAGATTGTGGAAATGCACAAAGGGAAAGTTTGGGTTGAGTCAAATCCAGGCCAAGGATCAGTCTTTTACTTTACGATAAATAAAAGGGAAGAAGATATTTTGGATAGGAAAAAATTAGGCCGGATATTAGTAGAAAAAGGGCTGATTTCTGAGGAAGATCTTAGGGCCGCGTTGGAAAAACAGAGGGGAATTTATAGGGAGAAATAGTTTTAGAAGGATTATTCTAAGCAAGGGGATATCTTGGACAAGTTTTTGAATATCCTTTTAGTTGAGGATAACTTAGATAGTGTTGAAATTATCAAGCGCGTCTTGAAAACTACTGATATTCCCAATAAACTTTGGGTATTTCAGGATGGAGAAGACGCTCTGAAATTTCTTAAAGAGGCTGTAGAGAAAAAGGATAAGTCCCTTTTCCCCTTTATAGATTTCATACTTTTAGATATTAACCTTCCTAAACTCAACGGGTTAGAGGTTCTAAAAGAGATTAAGTCTTCCTCTGATTTAAAACTCATTCCGGTAATTATGCTGACGGTATCCAGCAGGGAAGAAGATGTCTTGGAAAGTTATTCTTTGGGGTGCAGCAGTTTTGTCCAGAAACCGGTGAGATATGAAGACTTTGAAGATGTTTTAAAGGAAATAATTTTATACTGGGGGAGGCGGAATATAACTCCTAATGAAAGAAGGCTATAATAAGCCCTGTTTTCGTTGATGATTTTCTCATCTTGTGGTAATCTGGATTGAGTATTGTCGTGTATAAAATCTTTAAAGGGGGTGGTTTGTTTGACAAAGATATTGGTAATAGAAGATGATCCTGACCATGCCTTGTATACAAAGATAATATTAGAGAAAGCAGATAAAGAATACCAGGTAGTATATAAAACTGATCCTAAAGAAGGGTTAAAGGAAGCTTTAACCGGCAGTTATAACCTTATCCTTTCGGATTACCGAATGCCGGGGATGACCGCCTTAGATATTTTACAGGAGCTTGTAAAGAAGGGTATTAGTACTCCTTTTGTTGTAGCTACCGCTTCCGGAAATGAGAAGATAGCAGTTGAATTGATGAAGGCGGGAGCTTATGATTATGTCCTCAAGGATCTGTCGTATGAAGAGACTTTGCCGGTTGTTGTTGAACGGGTTTTAAATGTATTCCAGTCCCTGCTGAAAAGACAAGAGTTGGAACGAGAAGTAAAACAGGCCGTTAAGGAATGGGAAACAACATTCAACTCCATTTCTGATATGATTTCTTTACAGTCTGTGGATTTTACTATTTTAAGAGTTAACAAATCTTATTCAGAACTTTTTGAAAGGGATGGTGTTAATGTAATAGGCAGGAAATGTTATGAGATAATACATAATGCTTCTCAGCCTGTAGGAAAATGCCCTTGTGTGGCCGTTCTTAAAACAAAGAAGGAGAGTGTAAATGATTTTTGGGAGCCGCGGTTAGGTAAATACATAGAAATATCTGTTTCTCCAATACTGGATGATGAAGGAGAAATTACCGGGTTTGTCCACGTCATCAGGGATATTACTCAGCGCAAAAATGCTGAGAGAGAGATAAAAGAAGCTTATCTGAAATTGAAAGAAGCGCAGCAGGAATTAATACAATCTGAGAAAATGGCTGCTTTAGGCAGGTTTTCTTCGGGCATAGCTCATGAGGTTAAGAATCCTTTGGGCGTAATTTTAGGAGGAATTGAGTATCTTGAGAATGAAACAGAAAATAGCTCCGTAGATACTCATTCAGCCCTTGAAAAGATTAAAGAAGCCACTTTAAGAGCTGACGGTATTATTCGCAGCCTTTTAAAGTTTTCCCGTCCTGCCGAGATGAAGACTGATAGGTTAAATCCTGTTGATTTAGTTAAGGAAGCAATTTCTTTGATTAGATATCATGTCGAGTCTGAGAATATAGATATTAAGGCTGAATTATCAGAGGATAATCTTTTTATTAAGGTGGATAAAAATCAGATAGTTCAGGTATTATTCAATATTTTTATTAACGCGATTGAATCTATGCCTGATGGCGGGACAGTTAGAGCCAAAGTTTATAAATCTTATTTTCCGGAATCTTCAAAAAAAGATTCTTTCTGCGTTATGGAAATTGCGGATGAAGGTGAAGGAGTATCTAATGATAACCTTGATAAGATATTTGAACCGTTCTTTACTACCAAAAGAGACAAGAAAGGTATTGGTTTAGGTTTATACATAGTTAAGGCCATAATGGACAACCATAAAGGCCGGATTCTTATTGAGAGCAAGTTAGGACAAGGCACTATTGTCAAACTGATATTTCCTTTGGTCTAAAACAGGCATGAATGATTAGATAGGAGGCAAAGAATGAAGAAAATTCTTGTTGTTGATGACGAGCCTGATTTCTGCTATTTTCTCAAGAAGAATCTTGAAACGATAGGTGAGTTTGAAGTTGATACCTGTTGTGACAGTTCGGACGCTGTCGTAAGGATAAAGAAGTTTAAGCCGGATATTGTTTTACTGGATATATTAATGCCTAAGGTCAGCGGTTCTCAAATAGCCGAAACTTTAAAGAACGATAAGGAAACCTGCGGCATACCTATTATCTTTATTACAGCAGTTACTACGCCTAAGGAAGTTTCTGAAAGCGGCAATGTAATTGCCGGAAGGTATTTCATAGCAAAACCTATAGAAATAGAAGAACTTGTTGAATCTATAAATAAGTTTGTCTGACATAATAAAATTTATTTTAGATATCGGGCGGATTCTTTTCTTATTCTATTTGAGGGTATAGCAAAACTCGTATGGTTTTTGCATTTTATTGAAGCCGTTAAGAGCCCTAAAAGCCTGCCTTTTCGGTCTATTAAAGGCCCTCCGCTGTCTCCTTTATAAATATTAAAATCGGTCTGGATTAATTCAACTTTTTCTCTTTCCTTTAAGTTTTTGCTGTTTTTCTTTCCTATACCGGTAATATGCCCTTCGCTTACAGTCCCTCTTAGAAATTCAGAACTTCCGACTGTATATACAGTATCTCTTAACTTTACCTTATCAGAGTCGGAGAAATTAATATAGGGCATTTTCTTTAAAGAGGGAATCTTTATAAAAGCGATATCTTTGCCGGGTACGGTTGATAACAGATGAGCTTTAATTTTCCTGCTGTCTTTCAGAGTTATAGTAATACGCCCGGCCCTTCTGACTACATGGGCGTTTGTGACAATTATTCCGGAAGGGGAAATGATTACTCCTGCTCCTTTACGGTCAAACTTTGCTGATTTTATCCTGCGGGCAATAAATATCCTGCCGCTGTTTGTATCTTTTACCGCTTTTGTTTGAGAGCCTGCGAAGACAGCATTTTCGGCCTGTATGTATACTAAACAGGGAGAGATTGAGTCTATTATTTCTAATACAGATCCTTTGCCGGAAGATTCTGCCCGCGCGGCAGGAATAATTAAAAGAAGTACTATTATACTCAATTGTGAAAGTAAGTTCTTCAATTTATGGTTAATCATGATATCATATGTTTTCTGCTGTCTTTAAAATTTACCATATTATGAACAGTTCGTCAAATAGAGCAGTTTTTAAAATCCTTTAATTTTCGGTTTGTTTTGTTATAATAAATCAAATACAACTTTTTGTAAACCCCGTTAGAGAATAAAGTTCTCTAACGGGGTTTACAAATAAGGCTATCTGTTAGCGGACATACATCCAGGGTTAGATATTGGAATGCATTGTAGTATAATAGATTAGGCCTTTTTGTGTCTTTCTATTCCGCAAGCAGCAAGTATTAGAAAGGAGTAAGATATGAATAAGATTGTTAGGCTGTTGACTGGTATTTCAGTATTTGTATTTCTAATTGTTTCGGTTTCCTCTGTTTATTCAGCGGGGAAAAATGTTTCTGAGAAGATAGCTGTTTCTAAGGAAGTTAAAGGCTGTATTAAGGAATTAAAGTCTTCTGATGCGGCAAAGCGGGCGCACGCGGCTTCTAAATTGGCGAAGATGGGCAAGTCGGCAAAGCCGGCTTTAGACAGCCTTCTCAAGGTTCTTAATGACGAAGATCCGGGGGTTAAGTTATCTGCCGAGTACGCTTTAGGAAAGATTGAAGATTATTCGGCGGTTGGTCCTTTGATTGAACAGCTTAGCAGTAAGAATTCTATTGTTAAGTTCTATGCCGTTTGGGCTTTGAAAAACATTACTAATCAGAGTTTTGGCGAAGATGCTGTCAAGTGGAAAAACTGGTGGAAAGAAAACGGTAAATCATTGCTCAAGAAATAATGCCGGAGTGGGGTCAGGCCGGAGTGGGGTCAGGTCTCAAGATTTGGTAAACTGTTAAACTGATAAATGGTTTCATTGTTAAGTTTGTCGTGAAAAAGTAGAGGTAAAATGATTGATTTTAAAGAAATTGTTTTTTAAAGGAACAATTACCAAGATTACCAAATGATAAATCCCAAATCCCAAATTTAAAAGAGAGGGACATTGATTCTTCTTATTTTTGGGTTTTGGATTTTGAGCTTATTTGGTAGTATTGGTAATATTGGGATTTTGGATTTTCTTCCTATCTTGGTTATTGGTTATTAAACTTTTGGCAGTACGATAAAGGGGCAGAGGGGAGAAAATGCTTGGAAATAGGAAATAATCGGCTATAATATATAACAAATGTTATAATTTTCTGATTTGTGGGAGTATTGGATCTTAGAAAAAACACAGTTGTTTGAATGCCGGAGGAATGAGATTTTGTGTTTAAAGGCGCCATTTTTGATTTAGATGGGGTAATAGTTGAAACTGTCCCTTTGCATTTTAAGGCTTGGAAAAAGATGTTTTCCGAGTACGGCAGGGGCTTTACCTTTGAGGAATATAAAGAGAAAGTTGACGGCATACCAAGAGTTGATGGGGCCCGGGCCGTATTGAAAGGGCTGTCTTATACAGAATTAGAAGAAGCTTCAGCAAGAAAACAGAAGTATTACCTTGAGCTTTTAGAGAAGGAAGGAGTAACAGTATATAGTGATACTCTCGGTTTGATTACTATTTTGAAGCAAAAGGGTAAACCAATCGCGGTTATTTCTTCCAGTAAGAACTGTTTTTATGTGTTAGAGAAAGCGGGGATTGAAAATCTCTTTGATGCGATTATCGGAGGACATGATTTGTTGAAGGGTAAACCTGACCCCGATATATTTCTTATTGCTGCAAAACGTTTAGGATGTAAGCCTGAAGAATGCGCTATTTTCGAAGATGCGGTTTTAGGGGTTGAGGCAGGTAGAAGAGGAGGGTTTGTTACTGTTGGCATTGACCGGTATAATAACCCTGAAAGGCTTGGCCAGGCTGATTTGGTTGTTTCTGATTTTTCAGAACTTGATTTTAATAAATTGAACGCCCTTTTTAATCAATGAGACTTAGACTTTTTCGAAGAAAAAGTCTATAGCCGAATTGATCCTGAGCGACCGAAGGGAGTCGAAGGATCTAGGGTTTAATTCCCCGCAGCTTGCTGTGTTTCCTTTTTTGGAAAAATTTTTGATACCTCGTAGCTTGCTGCGAGGTAGTTCGTTTAATCCCAATGATTCAATTACATCATTTTCCCGGTTAAGATTATGAAGAACTTTTATTCAGAGTTTGTCAATGACGAGTTATGGCTTATCCGCGAGAATGAGTGGGCAAAGGCTTTGCAGAATGTGCGGGAGTCGCAGTTTACTTTAGGCAACGGGTATATGTGCAGCAGGGGTATCTTAGAAGAAGTTCCTTATGATTCTTCTCCGGGAACATTTGTAGCGGGATTATTTGATAAAATAGCGTCTCAGGTAGCCGAATTGGTTAATTTGCCTAATCCGGTTAATTTCAAACTCACTATTAACGGAGAAAAAGTCGGCTTATCCGCTATGGATTCTTTAGAACATAAACGGGTTCTCAATATGAAAAAGGGCGTATTGGTAAGGAGAACTGTATATAAAGACAGCCGCAGGCATAAATATGATTATCAATCTTTAAGGTTTATCTCTATGGCAAACAAGAACATAGGTGTTATGCAGATGTCTTTTACGCCTTTAGATTCAGGCTGCGGCCTTGATATAAATACCGGAATAGATACTGCGGTGTTTAATTCCGGTGTCCTTACTGAAGGAAGGAAGAAACATTTCCGTCTTAAGGAATTAGGCCAGACTGATAATGCCGGTTTTTTGGTGATAGAAACCCTGGAAAAGAAAAACCCCGTGGTTTTCTGGAGCGGGTTCTATTATGAGATAAACGGAAAGAAAATATATGCTAAAGATAATATTTTCAGTTTAAAGCTAAGGAAAAAACAAACTGTGGTCTTTACAAAGGTTTTTTGTATTAAGAGGTTTCCCTACCATGAAGACCATTCTCCCTGCAAGAACGAGTCTTTCAAGATATTCAATTCGGCTTTCCGCAAAGGATTTCCTTCTTTGCTGAAAGATCATGTCCGGTCATGGAGCAGATTATGGGATAAGGCGGATATTGTTGTTGGGGGAACAGCCAGTATACAGCAGAACATAAGGTTCAACATTTATCATATGCTTATTGCGGCGGGATATGATTACGGTTTTTCCAGTGTAGGGGCGAGGACTTTAAGCGGGGAAGGATACCGCGGCCATGTATTTTGGGATACCGAGATTTTTCTTCTTCCTTTTTATCTCCTGACTTTTCCTCAGATAGCTAAGAATATGCTTCTTTACCGTTACCGCCGTCTTAACAAAGCCAGAGAATTGGCTAAATCTGAAGGGTATAAGGGAGTGAGGTTTCCCTGGGAATCTGCCCATACCGGAGATGAAGAAACGCCTGAATGGGCAAAAGATTTAGACGGGAGCATTATAAAAATATATACCCATAAAATGGAACACCATTTAACCGCTGATATAGCTTATGCTGTTAACCGGTATTACCTTTTTACCTCTGACGATAAGTTTATGGAATACTGCGGTTATGAAATATTATTTGAAACCGCGAGGTTTTGGGCTTATAGGGTTAAACTCAATAAACGCAGAAATACTTATGATATAACTGATGTTATAGGCCCCGATGAATTCCATGTTAAGGTTAAGAATAATGCTTTTACTAACTTTATGGCTAAATGGAACCTTCTTACGGCCCATAAATTCTTTTCTCTGCTGAAGGATAATCCCGGACTTTATAAATCTCTAACAAAGAAGATCAGCCTTAATGATAAAGAAGCCTCTCAGTGGAAAAAGATTGCTTTAAGAATATCTCAGCCCCGCCATAAGGGGAAAGTCATTGAACAGTTTGACGGATATTTCAAGCTGAAAGAAATAAACATTTCCCGGACAGACGAGAACGGCATTCCTGTTCTTTCGGCTAAAGCTAAAAGTGAAGATTTTGGCAAAACACAGTTAGTTAAGCAGGCTGACATTGTAATGTTAATGTATGTTTTAGACGGCTGGTTTGATGACAGCACTAAAAAAGACAATTATAATTTTTATCTGTCCCGGACCCTGCATAAATCCTCTTTAAGTCCTTCAATTTATTCCTTAATGGCTTGCGAGACAGGAGACTTAATACGGGCATATACATTTTTCAATGTAGCCTTGAGGACAGATATAAGCGACTTAAATGGTAATACGAATGAAGGAATACACGCCGCCTGTCTGGGCGGAACCTGGCAGGTGATAGTTTTCGGATTTGCCGGAGTTAAAGCAGTTGACGAAACAATGTTTATTTATCCGAGAATGCCTTTTTCATGGAACAGCTTGAAGTTTTCTCTAATTTGGAGAAAAGCTCAGATTAAATTAACCCTTACTAATGAAACAATTAAAGTCACGGTTGTTTCTTCTTTGAAGAAACAGGTTAAGCTTGGTGTTTGGGGAAAGATTGTTTCTCTTAAGCCGGGTAAAGAATATATCTTTGACAAAAAAGCTGCTCTAGACAAAAAGAAAAGGAGGCCCCAGTATTTATGATGAAGAAAACTAAGAGATTGAATATAGCTCATATGCATTGGGGATTTCCTCCTATAATAGGAGGGGTTGAAACTCATTTGACTATTATTCTTCCAGAAATGGTTGAGTTAGGCCATAGAGTAAGCCTTTTAACCGGGTCGGTTGAAGGGATGAAAGGATTTTATAAATATAAAGGCGTAAATGTTTACCGCACGCCCCTTATGGATCTTAACTGGCTGTTTAAGAGGGGATTGGCGGGGTTAGAAGAAGAAGTTAATTCCGCGTTTTCTAATTTCATTGATAAATCCAAGCCGGATATAATTCACGCTCATAATATGAATTATTTCAGCAAAATACACGCTGAAGCGCTTCAGGATATATCTAAGAAGAAGGGGGTTCCCATATTTCTTACAGCCCACAATTCCTGGGATGACCTGCTTTTCTTAGAACTTGCCCATAAGATTGACTGGACGCATATAATAGCTGTGAGTTTCTTTATTAAGAAAGAGTTAATGGGCGCAGGTATTGATGACAGGAAAATTTCAGTTATTCACCATGGAGTTGATGAGGAGAGATTTAAGCCGAAGATAGTTCCTAAAAGGATACTGGAAAAATACCCTCAGTTAAAGGGCAGGCCGGTGGTTTTTCATCCTGCCAGGATGGGGTTAGCTAAAGGGTGTGATGTGAGTGTTAAGGCTATTAGCCGAATAAAAGAACGCCATCCGGATGTTATTTTAGTTTTAGCCGGGTCTAAGAATATAATTGACTGGGGGTCTAGTCAGCAGAAAGACATAGCTTATATTGTAAATTTAATTAAGCATTTCAACTTAGAAGATAATATGCTCATAGACTGCTACAGCTTAGATGATATGCCCCAGCTTTATGCTGCTTCTACAGTATGTATATACCCTTCTTCTGTGGGAGAACCCTTTGGTTTGACAATGTTAGAAGCTTTGGCTTCGGGAAAACCTATGATTGTGACTAATTCCGGAGGGATGCCTGAAATTATACGCGATGGGATTAACGGTTTTGTCATTCCTATCAGGGACTTTGAAGTATTGGCGTCGCGGATAAACCAGGTCATTGAAGATTATAAACTCCGGATAAGGTTAGGGTATACCGGACGGAAAATGGTTGAGTCGCAGTATACCAAGAGGAGAGTCACAGAAGAAAACATCCTGGTGTATAGGAGATTTCTCTGACAACTATACTGTTGTGAGATTTAAACAGCGGCGGTCGTTTTACGGCTACGTTAATAAAAGGAAGGGTTGCAAATCCTCTTTTACAGATAAATTATACTCATTGTTTTCTGCTATTTATTTTTTGTCTTCTGTCTTTGTTTAACAATTTAACAGTTTGCCAATTTAGCGATTTAACAGTTTAACCATTTAACAATGTATCAATCTGTCATCTGTATTCTGTTATTTGTATTCTATTGAAGCGGAGCGGAATTGAATGCGCTGTTTTATCGCCTTGAAACTTCCTCATAAAATCAAAATAGAGGCCTATAACATACAGAAGAAACTGCGTAATTTAAGCCTGCGGGCTAAATGGGTAGAATTTGACAACCTGCATCTTACTTTGAAGTTTTTAGGCAGCCTGTCTGATGGTAAAGTTGAAGAGGCAAAGAGGATAATTTCTGAAACAGCTTCTTTTCTTCTTTCTTTTAAGCTAACCCTTTCAAATTTGGGCGCTTTCCCCGGCATGAGGAATCCAAAAGTGGTTTGGTTAGGGGTTGAGCCGTTTGATGTGTTATCCGGAATAACGGATAAACTCAGCAAAAGGGCGGTATCTTTAGGTATTAAGGAAGAAGGAAGAATCCCCCGCCCTCATATAACTTTAGGGCGAATAAAATCAGGCAGATGCCCTGATGAATTAGTCAGGTTATCAGAAACCTTTAAGGTAGAACCTTTAGAATGGAATACTGACGGGATTTCCTTATTTGAAAGTATTTTATATCCGAAGGGGCCGGTTTACCGGGAAGTTTTTTGGGCTGAATTTAATCAATGAGACTTAGACTTTTTCGAAGAAAAAGTCTATAGCCGAATTGA
>CAZSRG010000036.1:0-14618 GCA_964609315.1 uncultured Planctomycetia bacterium | reverse complement strand
CACTTAGTCGAATTGATCCCGCCGAAGGTTGGTAAATTGTCAACGATAATTTACCGACATCTTCTCTGAGGCGGGATTTCCTTAATAATTGCCAATGCTCTACAATAGAAATATTTCTTTAGAATCAATGCGTCTTTCCAAAACGTTTTATCCAACCCTTGATATTATCAAATGAACTACCTCGCAGCAAGCTACGAGGTATCAAAAACTTTTCCAAAAAAGGAAACGCAGCAAGCTGCGGGGAATTAAACCCTAGATCCTTCGACTCCCTTCGGTCGCTCAGGATCAATTCGGCTATAGACTTTTTCTTCGAAAAAGTCTAAGTCTCATTGATTAAACCATAAAAAGGGAAAAAATCAAACCAAAAAATATGCGGACCTATTGGCTCATTAATAAATGCCACCGAAGAAGGCAGGGATAAGAGTTTTCTTTGCCGAAGTGAACCCCGTTAGAGAAAGCCGCCGTCGCCACCCCGTTAGAAAAATTCTTTCTAACGGGGTAAAAAACAAAGTCCTTTGACGAGGGTTACATAGCCTAAAAGGGTCTCCCTTCTAAAATTGTTGAAAACTGTTCTTAACACATAATCTTGCGGCCGCAAGATTATGTGTTATAGTATGGAAGTTTATCTCAGAACAGTTTTCGCGGCATAGGAAAGCATAGCTTTATGGGAAACACGAGTAAAAACCTGAGATTAAGATCGGCGGCTTTTTCTAAAGGATCAGAATATTTTGACAGAGAAGAACAAAGTGGCACAATAAAAAAGGCTTTTGTAACATAATATAATAATATGAAACGGATCCTTATAGTTAATGGTAACAAGAATTATGAGGAGAGCGATAGCCCGGCTTTTGCAGAATAATCGGAATTATCAATTTGAAGAGGCGGATACAGGCGGGACAGCTTATCAAAAGGTTGAAATATTTAAACCCCACATTATTATCCTTGATATCAAGATGCGCGGACTATTTTTTTGAAAAGCCCTTTGATGAAGACAAATTCAAAAATAAAATCGGTGGACTTTTGGATGAATAGGATATTTACCCGCGCTTTTTCGAAGATCTTATTCATGAACCGCCTGCCTAAACGGTCTTTATCTTTTAGTTTTTGTTTCTCTATTTCTGAATAATCATATAACCCACCGCAGATTTCTTCTGTTTTCATAACCACACATAAACACGCTATAGCGTCCATATGTGTGGATGTTGTTTGACAATTGATAGGCTTCTAAACATTCTATTTTGGCTTGTGGACTCATAATATATCCTCCCAATGTGAGTCAATTCGCGGATAGAAAAACCTATTGAAATCCCCTTAAGATAATGATATCCTAATGATTAAACAATGCGCAAAATATCCTATCCGAAAATATTCCCTTTCCTGTATCTCACTTCCCTTTTTATTATCTCGCGTGTAACTTTCTATATTTTAGGAGTCAGGTTCAATGACAACCCTCTTACATTCTACCTCCAATTTATAGACATTAAATTGCTTAAAACACACCTGCTCGAAAGCATCTGGTATTCTCACTTCCAGCCCCCCCTATATAATTTCTTTTTGGGAATAGTCATGAAACTTTTCCCCAAAGATTATTATACGGCATTCTACTTCATCTCTCTAATAACAGGATTTATCCTTATGGCCGGTATATACCTCCTAATGCGGAGATTAGGAGTTAATGAAAAAATCAACCTTATCCTTACTACTTTATTTATAATAAGCCCTTCAGTCATAGCATATGAAAACATTTTGTTCTATACCCTTTCTCTATCAGCATTAGTAGCCACCTCCGCTTTATTCTTCCACAGGTATATGACAAACAGCCGGGCATCCGATGCCTTCATTTTCTTCTTTCTCATAGCTGTACTCTCTCTTACCAGAAGCCTATACCATATTCTATGGGTTATAATGGGACTTGCGCTCCTCATTATTTATAAAAAACACGATACTAAGAAACTGCTGATTTGCGCTTCTATCCCCTTTCTTATCTCTGCGGTTATTTATGTTAAAGACTTTATTTTATTCGGTAGTACGGCTACAAGCACCTGGCTGGGCAACGAACTGGCAGTAAAGACTATGGAGTTTATGCCGAAAGAGTTGAGAAGAAAATTGATATTAGAAAAAAAGATATCGCCCTTGCCTGTATACTTCCCTTACCGTTCAGTTGAAACCTACCAAATCCTGCTCCATCTGCCTTCTCCAAATACGTCAATAGCTGTATTAGACCAGAAAAGGCGTTCAACCGGGCCATCGAATTTAAATAACCTTCTTTACATAACTGTATCAAAACAATATTTGAAAGACGGGCTTTATGCCCTGCATCATTACCCGAAATATTACCTTAAGTCTGTAAAGCAATCTCTATTCGTTTACCTCCTCCCCGGGCCGGCTAAAGATTCAGGAGAACTACATATGGAAGCTTTAAAAAAATTGCCTCCCTTTTACGAAAAGGCCTATAACACCATACTGCTTGGGCAAATATTACCCCGGACAAAGAAATGGACTTTTTATTTAAACCATCCTGAATATGAAACCAGGGCGGCTCTTTTCTGGCTTATAATCTTCCCTTTCCTGTTAATATATGTCCCCTTGCTGATATTCCACCTGACGCGCAGGAAACATCAGGATAAAGCCTTTACAGCTTCCTTATCGTTCATGTGGATAACAACTATCTATATCAGTTTTTTGTCCGTTTTTATAGCTTCCAGGACAAACAACCGCTACCGGTTTTCAATTGAACCGTTGGTATTAATCTTCCTCGGTATCTTTCTGACAAAAATACTCTCAGTTGTTAAGAAACGGAAGCAACTCAGGTGAACAGTTTGGAAAGATATGAGAGGATAACAAGGGATTCAATATTTATTTTGCCGCCTAAGAGGAATAATTTTTATACCAGTTTATTGTCTTCTGCAAGCCTCTGTCTAAACTCACTTTCGGCAGCCAATTAAGAATCCTTTTAGCCTTGTCATTACGGCAGAAAAAATGCTCCGGCTCTCCTATCCGTTTATCCAATTTCCCGATAAGAAGGTTAACCGGCCGGCCCATATAATCCAGGATTTTTTCTGCGACACTTCTGATCCTGTATTCTATACCGTTACCTATATTTATCACTTCTCCTATTGCCTCTTTGCATACAGCAGCCCGAAGGTAAGCATCCACAATATCATCTACATAATTGAATTCCCTGGTCTGATCTCCTCTAGTCATCTTAAAATCACGGCCTTCAAGGCAATGGCTTATCAACGAAGGGATAAACATATCCCTATCCTGAAAAGGACCGTAAGTAAGAAACGGCCTCAAAGTAACCATGGGTAGGCCTTCAGTCTTAAAAACCATCTGGGAAAAATAAGTCGCGGATACTTTACTAAAAGAATAAGGCGATACCGGTGATTCCCTCCGGCCTTCAGAAAAGGGGACGGTTAAATCGCCGTATTCTTCACAGGTGCCTGTATTGATAAAACATTCTAAAGAAATCTTTCCTTTAACCGCGGCATTCACAAGATTAACTAATCCTTTAATATTAACATCAATGACCGCATTAACTAATTCCAAGTCTCTTCTGACATCGCGTAAAGCCGCAAGATGAAAAATAATCTGAGGTTTTGAATCCTTAACACAAGAACTCACCGCGGAATAATCCCTTATATCGCCAAAGTAAACCTTAATATCTTCAATTATATCCTTAACTCTATCTTGAGAGCTTTCTTTTCTAACTAAAGCATAGACTTCCGCGCCTTCCTTTAGAAGGCTGCGGGAAAGGTGAGATCCAATAAAACCGAAAGCTCCAGTAACTAAAACTTTCTTACCTTGCAGCGATGGTTCCATTGCTATTTCCAAACCTTCCAGGGGAAATTGCCGCCTTTACAATACTCATTCAGCAGTTTCTTATCGCGGGGAGTATCCAAACACTGCCAAAAACCGGAATGACGATAAATTTTAAGCTGGCTGTCTCCGGCCATTTTTTCTAAAGGTTCTCTTTCTAAAGTACATTCTTTTTCTTCATTCAAATAGCTGAAAACATTGCGGGAGAAAACAAAGAAACCTCCGTTGATTAACCCTGTGCCGACTTGAGATTTCTCATTGAACTTAGTCACTGAATTTCCTTCAGCTACCAATTCTCCAAACCGGGATGGAGGATAAACCCCGGTAACCGTAGCTGTCCTGCCATGAGACTTATGAAACTCAAACAGCTCATCTATCCTAATATCAGCTAAGCCGTCGCCGTAAGTAAGAAAGAATATATCTGTATCAATATATTTCTCAATCTGTTTAACCCTGAATCCGGTCATTGCTTCAATACCCGTATCGGCAAAAGTAACCTGCCAGTCCTCTTTCTGCGGTGAAGCATAAGTAACAATGTTTTCCCGACCGGAAAGATTAAGGGTAAAATCGCTGTTTATAAATTTGTAATGCACAAAATATTCCTTAATCACTTCTCCCCTATAACCTAAGCAGATAATGAACTTCCGGCATCCGTAATGCGAATATATCTTCATAATATGCCAGAGAATAGGTTTTTCTCCTATAGAAACCATAGGCTTTGGTATTACCCCTGTCTCTTCTCCCAGCCTTGTGCCGAACCCTCCGGCCAAAATTACAACCGGGACATTCTCTATGCCCAAAGATTTATTCCCCATGCTTTAACTCCTCTCTAACTAAGAATAAAGGCCTTTGTTTTACTTCAATATACAGCCTCCCGATATACTCGCCGATTAATCCTAAAATAAGAAGCTGAAACCCTCCCAGACCCAATATCGGCAATAAAGTTGAAACCCACCCGGGAATAACATTAGTAGAAATCTTTATATACAAAACCCAAAATATACTGATTACGACAAAGATACACAAAGATAAGCCGGCCAAAGAAGCTATCCTTAAAGGGACATAGCTGAACGAGATTACCCCGTCTAAACTAAGCGATAACAGCGAAGAGACATTGAACTTCGACTTGCCGCAGATACGGGGAGCGCGTTTATAAAATACCTCCGCATAGCGGGACTCTAATTGCAGAACCATAGCCCTGATAAACCGGTTTCTCTCCGGAAGCAAGTTGAACTCTCTAACCAAAGGCCCGGCCATAAGCCTGAAATCTCCATGGTTATACACAATCTCTATGCCAAACAGTTTCATTAACCGGTAACAGTTCTCAGAAAAGAACCGCTTGAAGAAAAAATCGCTAGACCGGTCTTTTCTCACTCCTAAAACCAAGTCATATCCTTTCTCAAACCAGGACGCCATTTCTTCCATTTTCTCAGGAGGGTCCTGAAGGTCTGCGTCTATTGTAATAACCGCATCTCCTTGGGCATGAAATAAGCCGGCAGAAATCGACCCCTGGTAACCAAAATTGCGCCGTAAGGCAATAATCCGCGCATGGCTATCTGAACCGAATATTTCTTTTAAGAGGGCCAAAGTCTTATCCGTTGACCCGTTATCCACATAAACCAATTCGTATCCCGATATTTTTTCAAGAGAAACCATGCGGTTCAATATCCCGCTCAGCTTCTTGTGCGAAGACAGCAGGCATTCCTCTTCATTATGACAAGGGACAACAACAGATAAAAGTTTAATCTTTCTCATAATTTATGAATTATACTGTTTAAAAAACGATTTAAAAACACCGGTAACATAATTGATCTTATCTTCATCGAGACCGGGATATACCCCAATCCAGAAAGTATTTTTCATAATATAATCTGTGTTGGCCAACCTGCCGTATACCCGGTGCTTAATATTTTGATATGCCGGATGCCTGAGGATATTTCCGGAAAACAACGGACGGGTAGAGATCTTACGCCTTTCTAAATAGTTGACAATATCATTTCTTGAAAACAGGCTGTCATCTCTGACAGTTATTGCGAACCCGAACCAGTTCGGGTCAGAACCTGATTCAGCTTCGGGCAGGATCAGGTAATCCTGATATCCTTTCAACCCTCTATAAAGAGCCTGCCAATTCCTTTTCCTGATTTCCGTAAAAAGGGGCAGTTTCTTCAATTGAGCTACTCCTATTGCCGCTTGCATATCGGTAAGTTTAAGGTTATACCCGATATGAGAATAGGCATATTTATGGTCATACCCATAGGGCAAATCCCCCAACTGCTGAGCAAACCTTTTACCGCAGGTATTGTCACAACCGGGCTCACACCAACAGTCTCTTCCCCAATCTCTAAAAGACTTAACAACTCTGCTGATATCTGGGTCATTTGTAACCAACGCGCCGCCTTCTCCCATTGTTATGTGATGCGCCGGATAAAAACTGTAAGTGGAAATATGTCCAAACGTCCCGGTATACTTTCCTTCGTATTTAGAACCTAAAGCATCACAATTATCCTCAATAAACCAAAGATTGTGTTTCCCTACTACTTCCATAATTTTATAAAGATCAGCCGGATTACCCAATGTATGGGCAATAAAAACCGCTTTAGTCCTGTTTGTAATTGCTTTTTCAATCTTATCCGCAGGGACATTGTAACTCCCCGGTTCAACATCAACAAATACGGGAATTAAATTGTTTTGAATAATAGGATTGACTGTGGTCGGAAAAGCGCAGGCCGATGTTATTACTTCATCTCCGGGAAGAAACCGCCTTTCGCCAAACTCTTTGGCAGTCAAAGAAGATACCGCCAAAAGATTGGCGGAAGAACCGGAATTAACCAAAAGGCAATGTTTAACCCCCAGTAATTCTGAGAACTCTTTCTCAAACTGACGGGAAAACCTCCCCGCGGTAAGCCAGAAATCAAGCGAAGCATCAACTAAAGAAACCATTTCCTCGGAATCATAAATTCTTCCGGCATAAGGAATTTTATTCTTATCCTCTGAAGATTTATTGTCTTCAAGATTCCTCATACGGAATAAACTCCTCACCTTTTCAAAAATCTCTTCTCTTATCTGCTGTTCTTTAGAACAACTCATATTTTTCAGCTATTATCTGCTAACCGCATATATTCCTTAATTTGATTTACATTATAATCATACATGCCTGCAGAAGCAACTCCATAATCATAGAAAGTTTTATACCACTCTACGGCCTTTTTAACTGCGTTATCAATATCCAAAAGAGTCCGCCATCCTAAAAGGCTATAAGCTTTCCCGCAATTGAGTTTTAAGAGCTTTGTTTCATATTTGTTCCCGGAGGATTCAGAGAAAGAGTCCTTCCACCCTCCTCCCCCCCAGAAGTCAATAACACTGTTTACTATATCCCTGACGGAATAATACGGCTCATCAAAAGGGCCGAAATTCCAGGCCCCGGTATACTTATGCGGGCTTTGAAACAATTTTGATGCCAGCAAAAGATATCCGTACAAAGGCTCTAACACAAACTGCCAAGGACGGACAGATGAAGCATTCCTGACTATAATATCTGCTCCTTCTGAAAGAGCACGGACACAATCAGGCAGAAGCCTGTCAGAACCCCAATCTCCTCCTCCGATTATATTTCCTGAACGGGCAGAAGCAATTCCTATATTCTCTCTCTGCAAGAAGAAAGACCTGATATATGATTGGGTAACTATTTCAGAACAGGCTTTACTACTGCTATAAGGGTCATACCCTCCTACCCGGTCCTCTTCTTTATACCCCTGCTGTTGTTCTTTATTCTCATAAACTTTATCACTGGTTACATTTATAAACACGCGGACGGATTTGGCCGAACGGACAGCTTCAAACATATTAACCGTTCCTAAAATATTAGTATGGAAAGTAATCACCGGTCTATCATAAGAATACCGAACTAACGGCTGAGCGGCTAAATGAAAAACAAACTCCGGCTGGAAATCAGAAAAGGATCTCTTAAGAAAAGTTAAATCATTAATATCGCCGTGAACACTGTTTATCTTGCCTGATAAACCTGAAGCTTCAAAATTATTCGGGCTGCTCGGAGGATCTAACGAATATCCTAAAACTTCAGCGCCTAATTCATTAAGCCAAATTGCGAGCCACGACCCCTTAAATCCGGTATGCCCGGTAATTAAAACTCTTCTGCCCTTAAAAGCATCTTCATACCTTATCTTCCCCTTCTTTACATCCTGCATAAACACCTACTTCATTGCATACCCAATTCAACTCAGCTTATTTTCAATTCTTTATAAAGCCTGGCTATTTCATATTTGGAAAGAAAACGAAACCTGCCCTCTTGCAAATCGGATAATTTAAGAAACCCTTCGCCTGTTCTGAATAAACGCGTAACTCTATACCCCAAAGAAAAGAACATCCTTCTTACCTGGCGTTTTCTGCCCTCATATATAACCACATTAACTTTACGCGAAGAAGCTATCTTGATTTTACATGGAGATGTTTTCTTCCCGTCTAAGACAATCCCTCTACTCAAAACAGATACATCGGACTTTTTCACAGCCTTATCTAAGAACACATTATAAGTTTTACCCACCCTGAACTTAGGATGAGTCAAGCGGTAAGTCACTTCCCCGTCATTGGTAAGAATAAGCAGGCCTGAGGTATCTTTATCCAACCGGCCTACCGGATGAAGGTGTTTTAGTCTCCGGGGCAGAAAATCAAAGATTGTTTTATCAGCGAATTTATCTTTTTTAGTAGTGGTTACTCCCGCGGGCTTATGAAAAACCAAGTAAACTTTATCTTTAACAGAGACACTTTCTCCGTCAACTTCAACTTTATCTTTATCCGGAGAAACACGGCAATAAGGCTCAACTTCTATTTTACCGTTGACTTTAACCTTCCCTCCCCGAATAAGTTCTTCAGCCTTCCTGCGTGAACAAACACCGCACTTGGACAAATATGCCTGCAGTCTAATTGTATCCATTAACCCTTATCCGTTTCATCTCTGGGGATTGATCAGGCTGGAAAATAAAGAAACTACTCCTTCCCTGAGAGAAATCTTCAAATCTTTTCCGGATGAAAGCAGATATCGTTTACCGTTTATATCTAAAGGAACCTTTACATTCTTATCCTCAGATTCCAAAAGAGAAAGAGTAAGCCGGTTGGCAGTGATTAAAAGAAGTATCCAAACTTTATGATAGAAAAATTTTATCTCCAGGCTGTCCCATTTCTTAGGCAGGTTAGGAGCAATCCGGACTTTCCCGCCCACCACATTCACTCCGGCAAAACAACGCATAGTTACATCAATAGACCCCCCCATAATGCCGGCATGTATTCCCTCAGAAGTCGTCCCCTGCTGAAGGTCATTGATATCCGTCCCCAAAACATCCTGGAAGAGATTCCAGGATTCTGTTTTTTTTCCCAAAAGCTGAGCGACAAAACAATGCCCTACTTTGCTTAAGCTTGAACCGTGAGACGTTCGTTTTTCATAATAATCATAGTTTTTTCTGAGCATATTTCTATCTAAAGAATAGCCTAACCTCTGAAAGATCTGCCTGACTGTGGAAAGAGAATGGAGATAAAATATCATCAGGACATCTGCCTGTTTTGTAACTTTATATTCGTCAGGAGACTTTCCCTCAGCTTTTAAAATCCTGTCCATACGGTGAATATCTCCATACTCGGCTTTATACCCTTTCCAATCCAATTCCTTCAATTCAAAATACCCTGAAAACTGTTCAATAATCCCCTGCTCATCAATCAACAAGGCCATTTTTCGGCTAATCTTGTCCCAAAGAAAGAAATCCTCTTCAGACAGCTTCAACTTTCTTTTAAGGCTGATTTTGTCAGCATCCGGCAACAACTCAAACATATCTTTAGCCCTAAGAAGAACCCACACAGCCATGAAATTAGTATAGGCATTATCTTTCAGTCCCGGCTTACTGCTCTTGGGATATTTTTCATGAAACTCATCAGGGCCCATTACTCCTTCAATGTGAAACCTCCCGTCTTTAGGATCATACTTTGCCAAGCTGGCAGCGAACTGGGCAATTGACAGAATAAGTTCAGCTCCGTAATGTTTAACAAATTCCAAATCTCCTACCCTCTCCCAATGTTTCCACACATTATAGGCAATGGCAAAAGAAACATGCCTCTGAACCCGGCTGTAATCAGGGCCCCATTCTCCGGAAAGAGGATTTAAATGCAAAGTCTGGGTTTCCTCCCCCCCTGAAGAAGAACTCTGCCAGGGAAACATTGCTCCTTTGTACCCGTTCTTATACGCGTATTTTCTTGCCGCGTAAAGCCTCCGGTAACGGTACAAAATTAAAGACTTGGATATTTCAGGTAAATGGAAATCGTAAAACGGCATGGCATAAATCTCATCCCAGAAAACATGCCCGCGGTAAGCCTCTCCGTGCAGGCCCCGGGCAGGAAACCCGGCATCAAGTTTAATGTTATGGGAAGAAGCCGTTTGAATAAGATGAAAAATATGAAGCCTTAAGGCTTTCTGTGAAAAGAGATTTCCTCTGACTTTAATATCCAACTTATTCCAAAGATCCTTCCAGACATTCTGATGAGAAAACAACAGGCTTTTATACCTCCGGAGATTTTTGGCTAAATCAACAGACTTCTTAACCGGATCACACCCGCCTTCGTCTCTGGAGGTATAAATTGCCGCTGTTTTCTCTATTTCGTAAGACTGCTTTCTATTCACAAAGATCTTAAATTCCTGCCCAATTCTCGACTGGCCCTCCATAAGCCTGCGGACAATACGTTTAATGCCTATCCTAATCTCATTTCCTCCGGTAAAAACCCTAAGCTTAGAAGCTTCTGCTATATTAACCTTAGACTGATTTGTGCGCATATTCAGAAAAACCCCGTTTTTCCCAATCTGGCCGAGGGAACACGGCTCTAAATGTTTGGAATTAAGTTTTCTGTATCTCTGAACCCCGATATTAGATACCGCCCCGTCAAGCATCGAACGAACAGTAATCTGTGAACTGTAATTTTCAGGAGTAATAACATAACGTATTGCCCCCACATGCTGGTTGTGCATACTGACAAATCTTTCCGACTCAACCAATGTTTTCTGCCCCATCCGATTCTGAAAACGCACTTCCTTACGCAGGACTCCTCTTCTCATATCTAACTCCTGGCGGTAAAACAAGATCCTGCTGGTAGAAGGAGAAAACCATTCGCTGTCCCCTACCCTGAAAGTCAAGAACAGCCAGTTAGGACAGTTAACCATATCTTCATTTAAAACAGTCCGGCCTGAAATATTTGTTTTTAAGCGGTTATATATTCCGGCAATATATGTGGCGGGATAATGTATTCTTGATACTGTAGATTCGTTCACAGCGCCGCGGACAGCAAAATAGCCGTTGCCTAAAGTGCATAAAGATTCCCTTAAGCTTTCTTCTTCCGGCTCAAACCAATTATAAATCAGACTCCATGAAGACTGAGTATCCATGTTTCATCCTCAACTTAGGCTTGATATTGCCAAAAGTTTAATAACCGATAACCAAGATAGAAATAAAATCCAAAATCCCAATATTACCAATACTACCAAATAAACTCAAAATCCAAAAATAAGAAGAATTAATGTCCTTCTCTTTTAGATTTGGGATTTATTTTGAATTTTGTAGCATTTGGATCTGGGGGTTATCATTTGGTAATCTTGGTTATTGTATCTTGTATCTTTTTGAAATAATCCTTCCCTACGATTTTTGATATTACTCTATACTCTAAAGAATCCTTTCAAAAAAATCCTTTACCTGTTCAACTGACAAAAGCCTAAAGTCCGCAGCTGAAGCCTTTCTTTCTTGCGAAACCAATACCCCCACTCCTCTTGTCCGGACAGCCCTGAAAGCATCTTCATCAGTTGTATCATCCCCTATATAAACTACTTCTGTTTCATCCCGGGAAAGAGATAAAGCCTTGAGAATCCAACGAACAGCTTTTCCCTTATCCCAGTCAATCGCAGGAAGAATCTCAAAAACTTTTTTGCCCCGCATAAGGCGCAGGGAAGGATATTTATTAACTGTATTTTTAACCGTGGCCTCTATTCTCTCTAAATACTCATCTGAAACCAGCCGGTAATGCACCGCTGTGCTGAACTTTTTTTCTTCAACCAATAAACCCGGTATAGATTTTAACTCTTCTGACAAAATCCGGATGACTTCTGAAACAACCGGGATTAGTTTCTCCGCTTCAGGATGAACCATTGAACAGCCCTTGCCTAAAATATCAAACCCGTGGCTTCCGGCATAGAAGATACCATTTATACCGACAAGATTCTGGACATCTTCCCTCATCCTGCCGCTTACAACCGCAACTGTGTACTTTTTAATCAGACGTTCTAAAATATCTTTCATCTCCGGAGACAAAACCGCTAAATCCGGCCTATCAACAATAGGCGTCAATGTCCCATCATAATCCAGAAAAAATACCGGCTTGTTAGAACTCATAAACACACTCTTAGCTTTCCTTGTATAACAAGGGTTAACAACTATATTTCCAGAAAATCCTCCCTCCGTATTAAACATCTCTGATATTTGAGGATTCTTATCCCAAAAATCAAATAAGTCAGCCGGGACTTTGGAAAACCACTTATCAATAAACTCTAAATTTACATCCTCTAAATCCTTAACTGCTATATCCGCTCCATTCTTAAGCAAATCCTGTTCGTTAGCCTTCCGGGCTACGCCTATAACCAGGCCGAACCCTCCGTTCCTTCCGGCTGAAACTCCGGACACGGCATCTTCGACCACTGCGGACTTTGAAGGAACAGCCCCAATCCTCGCCGCGGCAGTCACAAAAATATCTCCTTCAGGCTTTCCTTTCAACCCTAACTCTGCTGAAACTTCTCCGTCAACTCTGGATTCAAACAATCCCTCAATACCCGCGGATTTAAGGACATAACGGCAGTTCTTTGAAGAAGAAGCAACTCCCACTTTCACTCCGGCCGATTTTAAAGATTTTATAAATTCAATAGTAGAAGGATAAACCTCAACACCTTCTTCTTTCAAAACCTGCCTAAAGCGTTGATTCTTACGGTTACCTACCCCGCAAACCGTTTCTTTATCGGGAGAATCTGAAGGAGAACCAAACGGAAGATTGATATTCCGCGACTCAAGGAAGCTTTTAACTCCCTCATAGCGCGGTTTACCGTCAACATAGGTAAGATAATCCTGAGAGGTAAATTCGGGAAAAGGCTCTTTATCCCTGCCTTCCCTAATCTTTAGATACTCGTCAAATACGGATTTCCATGCCCGGGTATGAACCAAAGCTGTCTTAGTAATAATCCCGTCCAAATCAAAAATAACTGATTCAAAGCTTAAGTTGTCCATATTCAGAGGTATTTTACCAGAAAAAGGCTTTTTTGACAAGAGACAGCTACCCTTCCAAAAAGCTTTTTCACCTCCCGGTGAACATTAAATTACCTTACTAAATCTTCTACTAAGCAGTATCTTACTTCTGCATCACTCCGCGGTTAGAACAAATTACAACCTTATTTTCTTATTTCAAAACATTCAAAACATCTTCAAAAAACTCTGCTATAGCAGAGTTTTTTGAAGATGTTTTTTGCCCCTGCATTCAGAGTTCGTTCTGGCTCAGAACTTCAATGCTGCCAATTCAAAAGGTAATTTCTAACTAAAACTTCAGCTTGGCCATGTTTAAAGACAGCCGGAACAACTTACCTAAAATATGCTCCCCTTTTTCTCTTATCTTCCAAATATTAGAAAAGTCTTTTGGCAAGAAAGCATCAGATAGAAGTAAATCTTTATACCTTAAGAATAAAGAACAATATTTTTCATAGGAAGATTTAAAGGACATTCCCTCTATCTCAATTTCCCTGATGCAATCTTTCGCATCCTTAACAATACTTTTGTATTCAATATAAAAACTGTTTAGTGCCCATACATCCTCTACCAATTTATCCAAATCTCTGCCGGCAAAGAATTCTCCTTTATATATACAGATATAGTCTTTAATTTTATTTTCTAAAGAAAAAGCATAAACCTCTGAAGAGAAATCGTATGGAGAAACCCAACAGCTGTCTTGGACCCTGCCAAAACCTAAACCAACTAAATATTTTCTCAGGCAATCTCTATCAACTTTTTTCCTTTCAGGAATATCATAAATCACTAATCTCCATTTTCTATCCCATACTGTCTTGAATTTCCCTACTTTCCTGTCAAGATAACTATTCAGGAATTTATTCCTTAACCCCTTGTTAAACCGATAAAGTACATCTCTTCCCCTGCCTATCTTTCCAATATACCCTTTTTTATAAAGCCTATAAAACTTTTGCCGCAAGCTTTTCTGGATACGATATTCTTCTAACGGCATCTGAGACAATATTTTCACCGAACGAAATAGGAGTAGAAACCAAATACAACCCATAAAAAAGAGATTCCGATCCTTCTTCCAATAAAAGCTTCCCAATATCTTTAGCCTTATATAGAATTTTCTTCCCTATCCTTCCCATATCTCTGCTTTTTCCCCTCATTTACGGCCGATAGTAAACCCCATTAGCCCCGTTAGAAAACTTCTTTCTAACGAGGTAAAAAAACAAAGTTCTCTAATGGCCTGCGCTGATGACGGCTCTCCCTGACAAAGGTAAATACGATATGTTATTATTATATCACCTTTTCAAAAGACATACTCAAGAAACTCTGCTATAGCAGAGTTTTTTGAGTAGTAAATTTTTTTCAAATCCTTAAAAAATAACAGGGGATCCCTCTGAATCAGGTATTCCTTATAATCCAAGTGCTTTAACCGGGAAAATGCTGTTGAGATCGCAAAATGCTCATAATGCCCGGCAGCCT
>CAZSRG010000035.1:0-14637 GCA_964609315.1 uncultured Planctomycetia bacterium | reverse complement strand
GGATCAATTCGACTATAGACTTTTTCTTCGAAAAAGTCTAAGTCTCATTGAATTAAACCGAAGATGATAGAACTCATTAACCTGCAAAAAAGCTTTAACGGCCTTAAAGTTCTTAAAGGAGTAAATTTATCAATAGAGAGGGGAAAAACTCATGTTATAATCGGCCGTTCGGGATGCGGGAAAAGCGTTTTATTAAAACATATCATTGGTATCCTCAGGCCTGACGAAGGGAAAATATATATTAACAATGTTGAAATAACTTCAAAGACGGAAACAGAGCTTAATCAAATCCGCCTGCAGTTTGGGATGGTTTTTCAGGAATCAGCTCTTTTTGATTCTTTAACAGTGGGAGAAAATGTGGGATTCCTGCTTTACGAAAATTCCGATATGTCTCATCTACGTATCCGGAAGAAAGTGTCTGAGCTTCTTTCTATGGTAGGATTAGAAGGGATTGAAGATAAATATCCCGAAGAACTCAGTGGAGGAATGAAAAAGAGAACCGCTATTGCCAGGGCTCTTTGCCTTAATCCATCAATCCTGCTCTATGACGAACCCACAACCGGAGTGGACCCTATAGGAGCAGATATGATTAATACTTTAATCAAGAGTTTACATGACCGGCTTGAAGTTACTTCAATAGTTGTAACCCATGATTTGAACAGCGCTTTTAAAATAGCAGACTGTCTATCTATGCTTTTCAACGGAGAAATCATTTTTACCGGTTCTGTTGAAGAAATATCCAATTCTTCTGATGAAAGAGTCCGGCAGTTTATTGAAGGTAAAATGGAAGGCCCGATTGGAGAGACTGCTGTTTAGGCAGGACAGCTGCTATGAGAGATAAAAAGGGACAGACGCCTATTACAGAAGACGGAGGGACCAAATAATAAATAAATCCTAAGCACTAAATCCTAAATTCTAAACAATATCAAATGTTCAAAATACCTGTCTCGCCATTGTTTGCCTATCGGCGAAGCCGATGGCTCGGCAAGGCGGGAAAATGACCAAAACAAAGAAGTTTTGAAAATTAGAAAATTTGGAATTAGGATTTGTTTAGGATTTAGAAGTGAGGGAAGAAAGAGAGATAGACAGTAGGGGCCAGCCTTGTGGCCATCCGCAATAACAAAAAAACTCTTGGCAATATGTTTTTTAGAACAGGGAGGAATAGATGAAAAACAAAGAAATATTATTAGGGGGATTTATTTTAGGGGCGTTAATAATATTTATTGTGGGGATATTTTCGGTAAAAAATATTTCTCTCTTTGAACAGGGATATACCCTGCGCGTAATTTTTAATTTCGGCGACGGGCTTAAGCCTGCTTCTCCGGTTATGGTATCGGGAATAACCGCTGGCGAAGTAAAAAAGATATCATTTATTAATGAAGGAGGAAATATAAAGATAATAGTTTACGCCTGGATAAAAAACGGGGTAAGAATACCCTTAGGATCAGAAGCTTTTGTAAACAACTTAGGCCTTCTTGGAGAAAAGTACTTAGAGATTACGCCAAAAAAGAATGTTGCTGAATACCTTAGAGACGGAGATCTCATTATAGGAAGTAATTCAACTCCTCTTTATGAAATCAGCCGTTCTTTCAGAGAAGCTGTCCAGAAGTTTTCTTCTCTGATGGATTCAATAGAGGATATAACCAAAGATAAAGAAATGTTAGAATCTCTAAAATCCTCAATCAGCAATTTAGAAGAAGTATCTTTGGAATCCGGCCGGATACTCAAAGATTTAAAAGACAAAAAGGGCACTTTAGGAAAATTGATCTATGATGATTCTATCCACCAGGGTCTGGAAGATTTGATAGATGACTTAAAAGAACATCCCTGGAAACTCTTCTATGTGCCGAAAGAAAAAAAGTGAATTCCGTTAAAGAACCTTGTTATCTAATGGGACTGACAATGACTTTTTGATGCTGTCAAAAGTTTTATGAAAAAATGCAGGCATAGGGAAGGAAATTATAAATACAAAATTCAAATACTACAAAATTCCAAATAAGTCCCAAATCCCAAATCCAAATAGGATAAATGTCACTTCTTTTTATTTTTGAGTTTTGAAGTTTGGATTTATTTGGTAATATTGGTAATATTGGGATTTTAGATTTGTTTTAAGTTTTAGAAAACAAAGATAGCTTTGACGATACCTGCTTTTTCTAAGGGATAAAAGATATGTTTGTCTGTACAAATTGCGGTTATAAAACATTGAAATGGATAGGAAAATGTCCTTCCTGCGATTCATGGGAAAGTTTTGTTCAAGAATCCCCTCTTTCAGCAAAAAAATCCAGGAAAGCTGTCCAGGTAAAACCTATCAGCATAAATACGCTGTCAAATTCTGAAGAAAAACGGGTTTCTACAAAAATAGAGGAATTCGACCGGGTTTTAGGAGGGGGGATTGTTTTAGGAGAAGTTATCCTTTTAGGAGGAGAACCCGGAATAGGTAAATCAACCCTTCTTTTGGAAGCCGCGGACAAACTTGCCGGAGAGAAAAAGGTCCTCTATGTAAGCGCGGAGGAATCAATAAACCAGATTAACCTTCGGGCAAAAAGATTAGAGATAAAAAATAATAACCTCTTTATTGTTAATGAAGACAATCTTGAAGGGATTCTTCCTTTATTCGACAAGGAGTTTGACTGTATTATTATTGATTCGATTCAGGTAGTGCATATCCCTTCTTTGAACAGCGCGAAAGGAAGTCTTCTTCAGGTCAGGGAATCCGCGAATATTTTGACTGAGACAGCAAAGAAAAAAGGAATACCGGTAATAATTGTAGGCCATGTTACTAAGGATGGGGCAATTGCCGGGCCGAAAGTATTAGAGCATATAGTTGATTGTGTTATCTATTTTGAAGGTGAAAAGAATTCAAGTTACCGCGTATTGCGGGCGGTAAAAAACCGTTTTGGCCCGATAGGTGAAATTGGCGTGTTCGAAATGGTTAGCCGCGGGCTGAAAGAAGTAAAAAATCCTTCTTCTGTTTTCGTATCTTCCGAGAATAGAGGACAAGGCCTGTCGGGAAGAAGTATCTCCTGTGTTTTGGAAGGAATGCGGCCTGTGTTGGTAGAAATACAGGCATTGGTTACAAAAGGTGTTTTCGGCATGGTGAGAAGAAAATCATCGGGGTTTGATTTCAACCGCTTTTCACTTCTCACAGCGGTATTGGAAAAGAGATTAGGCCTGCATATGGCAAGCCAGGATATATTTATCAATGTAGCCGGAGGCATAAGGATTAATGACCCGGCTGCTGATTTAGCCTTAATCACTGCGGCGGTTTCAAGCTTTCAGAACCTTGAAATTGACAACAGTTCCATCTTTATAGCTGAGGTTGGCCTTTCGGGAGAACTGCGCAGGGTAAAAAATATTCTTGCCCGCCTGAATGAGTCTAAACGCATGGGTTTTTCTTCGGTGTTTATTTCCCGTCAAGATTATGATAAAATTAACCTTAAAGATTTCTTAGGGCTTAAAGTCCACGGTTTTGAGAATGTAAAGGATGCGGTAAAAAGAATCAAAGCAAACAGTAAAAGTTGACATCTTACAATTTAACCGTTTTTAGAAGAAAGGGAGGGGACAACCAAAGAATATGAGAGAATTGATTAGTTTGGTAATTGATGATTGATTATTGTTTGTATCTTGTTCCTTGCCTGTGCCCGCTTGTGCCCGCTTGTGCCCGTGAGGGTATGAGGGTATATCTTGGATATTGAAAATGACTTGGTGATTGGTTATTTAAACTTAAATAGTTCTGACAATACGTTTTTTTAAAAGGGAGGTCACATGGTTCTATGGCTCGTCCGTGTTTTTTTTGTTATCATTTCAATAATAGTAGGCCATCAAATAGGGTTAAATTACAATAACCCTTTCTTAGGTATTGTCTTATCTTTCATCATATCGTCTATTATAGCTTTCTTTGAAGCTATAACCCGTAAAATTTCTCTCCGCGGGCTGTCTTCCGCCGTTTTCGGATTTCTTTTAGGGATACTTATGGCAAGAATAATAATGGGAGTCATAACCCTTTTGCCGATAACTGATAAAATGATTGTAAGCACTTTGAATACTATCCTGCTTTTAATATTTTCCTATATAGGGCTTTTACTCGGCCTTCGGGGACAGGATGAATTTCATTTAATCATTCCTTATATAAGGTTTAAACGCCAGCACCAGTTTCAGGATATACTTCTTTTAGACACGAGCGCTATTATTGACGGAAGAGTTATTGATATTATTAAAACCGGATTCATTGAGGCGAGGATTTTTGTGCCGCGGTTTATATTAAAGGAAATGCAGACCATTTCCGATTCCCAGGATCCCATTAAACGCCAAAGAGGGCAAAGAGGCCTGGAAATTTTAAAAACTCTCCAATCTCTGCCTGATGTTGAGTTAAGAGTCCATGACCAGGAACCTGAAGGCAGGCTTGATACTGATT
The DNA here is from genome assembly GCA_964609315.1 of uncultured Planctomycetia bacterium. Classification (GTDB taxonomy): domain Bacteria; phylum Omnitrophota; class Gorgyraeia; order Duberdicusellales; family Duberdicusellaceae; genus CAZSRG01. Next base: position 10,223 of record CAZSRG010000035.1, on the reverse strand, counting down.
CAAAACTGGTCAAGTTGGCCCAGCTTTTAGACGCCAAGATAATGACCACCGATTACAATTTAAACAGGGTAGCTGTACTGCAAAAAGTCAAAGTTTTAAACGTAAACGAATTATCAGAAGTTCTCAAGCCTGTCCTTCTTCCCGGAGAACGATTTTCCTTAAAGCTTATACGTGAAGGGAAAGAATATAACCAGGCTGTAGGGTATTTAGAAGACGGCACAATGGTTGTAGTTGAAAACTCGCGCTGGCTTATAGGTAAAACCGTCAAAACAGAAGTGACATCAGTCCTGCAGAGCCCCAGCGGAAGGATTATATTTACCAAGTTAGTTTCTTGACCTAATAAAATGCGGAAGAATAAGATTGAAACAGTAATTCTTGCCGCTGGCAAAGGCCGGCGTTTAAAAAAATCAACCCCGAAACCTTTTGTAAAGTTAAACGGCCTGCCGTTATTGGCTTATTCCCTAAAGACATTTCAGGCGCATCCTAAAGTTACAAGTATTATTTTAGTAACAGGGAAAGGAAGTATCAGGAAAGCAAAGGAAATTGTTAGAAAAATGGGATTCACAAAAGTAAAGGCTGTTGTATCAGGAGGCAAAAAACGCATCGATTCGGTAATCCGCGGGCTTAAGGAAGTTTCAAAACAAGCTAAATATGTGCTTATACATGATTCAGCCCGCCCCTTTGCCGGTAAGAGAATAATAGACGGGGTATTAAAAGCTCTTTCAAAATACAAAATGGCAATACCTGGAAATACCTTCAGCGATACTGTTAAAGAAACTGATTTTTCTGGAATCGTCAAAAAAACCCTTGTGAGAGAAAACCTGTATAGAATACAGACTCCTCAGGGAATACACAGCTTATTAATCCCGGATATTATTTCTTTGTCAAAAAAGGCTTCTTCTGTATATGATGAGGCTGTCCTTTTAGAAAAGGAAGAAAAGGTAAAAGTAGTAAAGTCGGACAGCGCGAATATTAAGGTAACAACCCCTGAAGACTTAGCCTTTGCGGAATTTATTACTCAAAAACAATCAAGTAAAAACCGCCTCCAATGGAAAAAATAGTTGTACGCAAAGCCTTGATAAAGGACGCGAAAGAAATCCACAGGATTATAAATTCTTTTTCTCAGAAAGGAATTATGCTTTCCCGAAGCCTCCTGGATATTTATGAACATATTCGCGGCTTCTGGGTAGCAGAAAGAGACAGGAAAATATCCGGATGCGCGGCTTTACATATCTTCTGGAAAGATTTGTCCGAAATAAGGTCTTTAGCGGTTGAGAAGAAACATCAGCATAAAGGTGTTGGCCGGAGCTTACTGTCAGAGGCAGTAAAAGAAGCTGAATCTCTAAAGATAAAGAAGGTGTTTTGTTTAACTTATAATCCCTCTTTTTTCAAAAAGTCAGGTTTTAAAATAATTTCCAAAGACAAACTGCCCCATAAAATATGGGCCGACTGTATTCACTGTCCCAAGTTTCCTAAATGTGACGAGACCGCGATGCTCATAAAGACAAAGTAGAGAATAGTAATGAGAACGGGATTAGGTATTGACATACATAGGTTTTCTAAAGGAAGAAAGCTAATCTTAGGAGGAATAGAGATACCCTGCCAGTTAGGGCTTAAGGGTATTTCAGACGCGGATATTATTCTGCACAGCGTTTCTGACGCCATATTAGGAGCCTTGTCTTTAGGGGATTTAGGCGATTATTTCCCTCCCGAAAACCCAAAAAACAGAGGGATATCCAGCATAAAAATACTTAAGAAGGTATTATCTTTCCTAAAACAGGGAAAGATAAACAACCTGGATATTACTCTTATAACCGAAAAGCCCCGCCTTAAAGAATACAAAGATAAAATAACCTCTAATATTTCAAAACTTCTCAGCCTGCCTAAAAACAGGGTTAACTTAAAAGTGAAATCTCAGGAAGCCCTTATACCGGCGAAAAAAGGATGCGCAATCTGTTTGAGCATAGTTACCATTAAATCCTCTTTAGTCCGCCGCGGCAGGATATAGAACGAATAACCCCGGCCAGCCTTTATATCTTAATCCTTTTGTGGTATAATTTCCCAAAATGGAACAAATTACATATCTAAGCATTAACAGCGGGATAATCCGTATTTTACTATTAGCAGTAACAGGGTATTTTCTTGTTAAAACGGGTATTTTTTCCGAACAGGGAATAAAACAAATTTCCCGGTTTTTAATACAAGTATGTATACCTTGTTTGTTTTTTTCACATCTGATAGATAAGTTTAATCCTTCAACCGCTCCTTCAGTCGGGATATTCCTTATTATCAGCCTGTCTCTTTTTTTAGCAGGGCTTATCATGGGTATATCTTTAGCCTGCTTATCTAAGGACAAAGAATTAGCCAAGGAAACAACAGCTTTGTTATCATTTCAGAACTCCGGATACCTGCCTATGAATATAGTATTCTTTACTTTAACAAATCCTCTTCGCGACAAACTGTTAAGCTATATCTTTCTCTACCTTTTGGGGTTTAATATCCTTATGTGGTCTGTGGGAAGCTTCTTCATTTTTAAAAATAGAAACGATAAATTAAAATTAGCCGGTATTCTCACCCCTCCGGTAACCGCAATTGTCTTAGCTGTTTTAATAAAATACCTTTTTCCTGAGGCAAGGATTCCCCGAATTATATTTGAACCGGTGAAAATGATAGGCCAGATGAGTTTTGTTCTCTCAATGATTGTCTTGGGAGGAGGGTTATACCGGACTGCCCGATCGAAGATAAATTCCCGTTTTATCTCCCGCTGTATATTAATATCTTCGGCAAAACTTATCCTTTTACCTGTAACAGTTATGATTGTAATCATAAAATATAAAATCTTCGGGGCAATGGGGCTGTTTTTAATTTTAGAATCATCCATGCCTTCGGCAGTATCTCTTCCCATAGTTGTAGAAGAGAAAAACCGTGATTACAGTTTTACTTCCCGGATAGTATTTTTATCACACCTGTTTTCCTGTGTTACTATACCTTTCTGGATAAATCTGTTTATTAAGGTGTCTAACTGAATTTATTATGGAAAAAGGCGCGAAGAAAATAATTTCCACCAACCGCAAAGCAAAGCTAAGTTACGCGATAAGCGAAACCTATGAAGCCGGAATTGCCTTAAAAGGCGATGAAGTTAAATCCTTACGCGGAGGAAAATGCAGTGTTGATGAAAGTTTTGCCCGGATAGAGCGGTCAGGACCGGTTTTATACAACCTTCATATACCCGAGTTTTCAAAATCGTCTTATTTTAAAAGCGACCCTAAACGGCCGAGGAAGCTTTTGCTTAATAAAAAAGAAATTTCCCGTTTATGGGGGCTGACTTCACAGTCAGGATATACCCTTATACCTTTAAAAGTGTATTTTAACAATAAGGGGATTGCGAAAATTGAGATAGGCGTAGGAAAAGGCCGAAAACTCTATGATAAACGCCGCAAGCTGAGAGAAAAATACCAAAAACGCGATACGGATAGAGCTATGAGGAGATACAAGTAGAGACAGAGGACAGAAGAAGATGAATCTTATTGCAATAACCAGACACATAATCTTGCGGCCGCAAGATTATGTGTTATCATTAAATGAACTACCTCGCAGCAAGCTACGAGGTATCAAAAACTTTTCCAAAAAAGGAAACGCAGCAAGCTGCGGGGAATGAACCCATAGATCCTTCGACTCCCTTCGGTCGCTCAGGATCAATTCGGCTATAGACTTTTTCTTCGAAAAAGTCTAAGTCTCATTGATTCAAAGTAGCTTTTACGCGGGAAACGGATACTAAATGCCTTGTCGATCCGGTGTTATTAATGGATGCTTTCTAAAACAGCGAGAGTTTCTATATGGGGGGTTTGGGGAAAGAAATCGTATAGATATATGTTTAAAAGGGTATATTTACCCAAAAGGTTCTTTAAATCCCTGCTTAAAGTAACCGGGTTACAAGATAAGTAAAAAATCTTCTGAGGCTTTTTACGAATAATATAACGGCAGATGTTTTCAGTTAATCCTGCCCGGGGAGGATTAACCATTAGGGCATCAGGCGAATATTTAAAAGCCTTGGATATCAATTTGCGGCAGTCTCCCTCAATTGCCCGGAAATTAGTTATCCGGTTCTTTTCAAGATTTTGTTTCAAGAATTCTATGTTTTCTTTGCCTGAATCTATTCCTATAATTTCTTTTATTCTTTCTGAAAAAACAATGCCGAACATTCCTGTTCCGCAATAGAGGTCGGCTAAACAGTTAACTTTAGCTTTCCTGAAGAAACAAGACAGATCGCGGATAACTTCTCTGACAGAACCTATATTTACCTGAAAAAAAGTATCAATCCCTATAAAAAAATCCCTTCCGGAAAAATTCTCCCGTATATAATTCACTCCCCATGTTTTTCTTCTTCTTTTTTCAGAAGAACTTAGCATTATGCCTTTTAAAGGGAATTTCTTTCCCAGAATGTTTAGAACACGGGATATCCCCTGAACCTGTTTGGGATTACTGGTCTTTAGGCCTAAAAGCATCTCTGTTTCTTTATTATTTATTCTAATAGTGATTCCCTCAATGAACTTAAACCTGTTACTGCGGAAAATTTTAATCAATTCTTTAAGAAACCTGTTTATTATATCCGGGAACAAAAAACATTTATCAATCTTTACCCTCCCTTGAATATTTCGCGGTGAATTATAGGCAAAAGAAACTCCCGAATTGTCTCTGGCAATAAGCAAATTAACTTTATTCCGGTATCCAAACTCGTTTAATGAAGGCCGGATCTTTAAATCGAAAGAATCAATTCCCGCCTGGCGTAAAAGGATCTCTCTCAGCTGGCCGGATTTAATCTCTAATTGGAAGGGATAGCTTATATACTGGTAGGGGGAACATACTTTATAATGCCGGCATTTAGGAATAACCCTGCGCGTAGAAGAAGCAAGAATGTCTTTCGTTTCAGCCTCAATAAAAGATTTCTTATCCTTTAATAGAGAAACCCGGACTCTTTCTCCCGGCAAGCCTTCATTAGTTAAAACAACTTTGTTATGATACCTGCCTAAGCTTTTTCCGGGATAAATTATCTTTTCTATTTCTATATCCATGAAAAGATTATAACACATAAGCGGTTTTCCTGAAAACTAAATGAATTACCTCGTAGCAAGCCGCGGGGGATCAAAGAATTATTCTTTATAATTCTTTCGCAACAAATCGCGGGGGATTAAACTATAGATCCTTCAGCTCCCTTCGGCCGCTCAGGATCAATGCTTCGACTTCGCTCAGCACAAGTTTCGACTATAGACTTTTTTTTCGAAAAAGTCTAAGTCTCATTGAATTAAAATCCATTTAACATCAAATCTTGAGACCTGACCCCATTACTGCCTGGCAGGCAATTAATTCCTTGCCAAAACCTGTTCTCCTGATACAATAAAATCCATAATATGTTAAAGATACGTCAAGACAGGAAAGGAGTTAATGGATGAACCGGTTAATGATATTTATTGACGCGGAATACGTTGTCCAGAAAATGAGGGATTTTCGTTTAGCTAATACCCAGACCAAACGCAAAGATATTCTTTGGTTTAACATAATAAAATGGATTACCGGAAAAAGAAGGCTTATCCGCTGTTATTACTATTCAGCTGAATTCAGCAAGGAAGAGAATCCCCAGACTTACAATGAGCAGTCTGAATATTTCAAAGATCTTCAGAAGGCAATCCCTTATTTTCAGATAAAACTCGGCCGGCTGGTAAAAATACAAGGCGGAGGATGGATACAAAAAGGGTTAGATGTAAAAATAGCTTTGGATATGTTTTCCAACGCCGTTAAAAATCATTATGATACAGCGGCTTTGATATCCGGAGATTCCGATTTCACCGAAGTTATTTCGGCTATAAAAGAACAATATGCCCGGCACGTTGAACTTTATACTTTTGACCGGTCAATACATCAGGCTTTACAGTTATCTCCGGATAAACATATAGTTATTACACCGCAGACTGCGCGTAAATACGGGTTTTCTTTATCTCCCGATTCCCAATATTCTTAATATGACAGAACAGGAAATAACTTTAAAAAAAGCTTGAAATTATTTTTTTCTTAGTTTATACTTATATGGTATGGGAAATTAGTTGTTTTAGATAAGATTTCCCTTGAAAATAGATTGTTCTCTTTATAAAAAAGGAGGAAATATGGTAAAGGCGCGTAAAGGATTTACACTCTTGGAATTGATTACTGTTGTCATCATAATTGGTATCTTAGCCTTGATAGCTGTCCCCCAGTTTTTTAAAGTAGCTGAAAGGGCAAGGGGGGCTGAAGCAATCAATACTTTAGGTGTTTTGCGTAATGCTCAACTGCGTTATGCCGCGGAACACGGAACAACTTCTACTAATACATCAGATCTTGATATAAATTTGACTACTCTTAGGTTTTTTGATGTTACGACTACAGGCCTTGACGCCGTACCTGCTCTTAATACAAGTGATGACAGCCATAAGATAGCTGAAGTGACTCGTGGGAATGTAAGCAACCCCGGATATGGTGCTTATACGATTGAGATTCATATGGATGGGTCTACTAAATGTTCCGGGACAAACGATATATGCAAATTATTAGGAATACCGAGTTCTTGAAAAAATTAGTTTATTCATTTACCCCGTTAGAGAAAGTTCACCCCGTTAGAAAAATTCTTTCTAACGGGGTAAAAGAACGGAGTTCTCTGATGGGGTTTACTTTAGTTGAACTTATCGCAGTGATTATCATCATCGGTATCCTTTCTTTTTTAGGGATGCCGATGTACATAAGGGCAATGGAAGGAAGCCGCAACAAAGAAGCAAAATCCCAGTTAAGCCTTATTGCTGAAGCTGAACGTATGCACTGGCTTGAAGAGCGCAATTATATCACTTGCAATGATATCAGCGACTGTAATGATAAGCTTCATCTCAATTTACCTCAAGGATCCAGCTGGGATTACACTGTTTCTTCATCTGGCGCATCTTCTTTCAGCGCTCAAGCTGTCCGAAAAGAAGCGGATAACAGGGTTTGGACAATTAATGAAAGTTTAAACCTAAGCTGTAATAATGCCGCATATTGCAAATACTAAAAAAAGCCTCAGTTTTTTGGAAATATTAGTTTCTGCCCTTATTTTAGCGTTGACTTTGTCTGCTTTATTGACTACTTTTGTTTCTGTGCGGAAATCTATTGCCCGAAGCAATGAACGCTTAGGGGCATTCAATCTGGCCCGTCGGAAGTTAGAAAACCTTTACCGTTACGTAAATGCTTCAGTATGGGATCAATCAGGAAAAGAGTTGAGCAGTAATTTCAGTCAAACTTCAACTACTGTAAACTTGTATCCTAACATTAGTTACAGTATAAATTATACAGTTTCTGATGTTTCAAATGCTACGTATCGGAAGGTAACTTTAAATGCAACCTTGCCTGAAATTATGCCCGAATGATAAATCCAGTTGTAAAATCAAAGTCTTTTATCCCGTTAGAGAAAGTTCATCCTGTTAGAAGAAAGTTTTCTAACAGGGTAAAAGGACAGAGTTCTCTAACGGGGATTACTCTTTTAGAATTGATCCTCTCAATGGTTCTTCTATCTATTATTATTCTGGCGGCCTCAAGCATAGATATCGCCACAAAAACATTTTTTAATTCCTCATCCAGAAAAACCAGCGCTTTAAATTCCGCGTCCCTTTCTTTAGAAACCATCCAAAAGTATGTTTTACAGTCCCATGGCTGGATTGATGATAAGGGATTTGATGATTCATCAAATGACCGGCTCTGGATACGCATTGATAATGAATCTAATCCTACACCTGGAACTTTTTCTGACGATATATGGGTGCGCTACTTATACAATTCTAACAACCACGAGTTAAGATTCTGCGATAACTGCGGATCTGGCAGCGGTACGGCTCCTAATTTACATCCCGCAGCCTGTAATTGCCAAAATCCTGAAATAATCCTTTCAAATCAGGTAACAAGCTGCACTTTTATTCCCGTGGCAGGAAAAACGGGGGTATATGTAAATATAACCACAAGATTTGACCCTAATAAGCCGCCTAACGAACACACAAATCCTCAAGATAATCTTCAGGGAACCTTTTATTACGGATGCCATTCCTTTTAACCCGTATCTAACAAAGAATAAATAATGCGTAAAGACAGGTTTTATATAGAGAATACACCTATTTTCTCGATTGAGTCAAAGAAGACAATTCATAAAATAACCAAAGTCTTGAGAAAAAAAGAAGGGAGTCCAATATTTCTCTTTGACGGGAAAGGCAAAGAATATTCAGCTAAGATAAAGAAAATAACCCCTAAAAAGATAACTTTTGAACACCTCAAAACAACTAAAATCTGCTTAAAGGATCCACTTACTCTTACTCTCGCGTTCTCCCTCTTAAAATCAAATAAAGCCGATTTTGTTGTTCAGAAGTCAACAGAATTAGGTGTTGACAGAATAATCCCTTTTATTTCTAAGAATACATCTGTAACTCATCCCGGAAAGGCGAAACTAATCCACTGGCAAAAGATACTCATAGAATCAGCCGCTCAGTCACAGAGAAGATTTATACCTAAATTAGAAGCTCCCCTGAAATTAACCGAATTCTTAAGCAGATTTGATAGAGATTACAGCCTGATTCTTTTAGGAGACCCCGAGTCTTTACTCCCCGCGAAAGAAGTATTATCCCAAATTGACAAGAAAAAAATAAAAAACATCCTTCTTTTATCCGGGCCGGAAGGGGGATTCGATAAAGAGGAAATAGCAGTGTTCAGAAAAATACCTAAGCTGAAAGCGGTTAAATTATCCAATTTCATACTGAGAGCTGAAACAGCGGCTGTATTCCTTACAGGGTTAGCTTCGCATATGTTAGGTAAGAATGGATAAAAAGAGTATAAAGTTTTTTACTCTCGGCTGTAAAGTAAACCAGTATGAAACAGAAGCTATCCGGAAATTATGCCTGCCGATATTTAGAGAAGCAGGCAATAAAGAACCGGCGGATATTTGCATAGTTAACACCTGCACAGTAACTAAAACAGCTGATATAAAATCAATAAAATATATCCGTAAAGCAAAGAGGAAGAATCCCAAAGCGAAAATAATCGTTACCGGATGCCTCGCGGAAAAAGATAGGGAAAAAATCAAAGCAGAGAAAGTAGATTTTATTCTGTCTCAGGGAAGGAAACAGGATATACTGTCTTTGCTTTTACCTAAAGCTAAAAGGTTAAATTCAACCTGGGATTTAAAAATAGACAGTTTTTCTCACAGCCGCGCCTTTGTGAAAGTCCAGGACGGGTGCGATAAAGCCTGTAGTTTTTGTAAAGTAAGGATAGTAAGGGGAAAATCAAGAAGCCGCCCCTTAAAAGAGGTAATAGAGGAAATATCTATCCTTTCTGAAAAAGGGTTTAAAGAGATTGTTCTCTGCGGTATTAATTTAGGAAGCTGGCGGGAAAGAGACAAAGACTTTATATTTCTTATAAATAAAATTCTTAAAATAAAGAACTTAGGCCGCCTGCGCCTAAGTTCTCTTGAGCCTGAACATATTACCGACGGCCTGATAAGCCTGATGAAAGATAATCCCATGCTTTGCCCTCACCTGCATATACCTTTTCAGTCAGGGTCGGATAAAATCCTCAAACTTATGAATAAGAACTATACTCAAAAATACTACTTCTCGCTCTTAACCCGCATACGCCGGAAAATTCTTTCCTGTGGGATAAGCTGTGACATAATGGCAGGATTTCCGCAAGAAAACGACAAGGATTTCCAGGACAGCTTAGATTTGTTAAAGGAAGCAGTCCCGGTAAAAACACATATTTTTCCTTATTCTCCAAGAGAAGGGACAGTTTCTTTTTCATTTAATCAATTACATAAAGATATTGTCCGGCTAAGAATTGACAGGCTTAAAAAACTTTCCGAAACTTTGTCTCTGAAATTCCGGCTTTCTCAGAAAGGTAAATGTTTCAATCTAATACTGGATTCGGGGGATATTTCTAAAAACAGAGAAGGATACACAGAGAATTACATACGGGCTCAAATAGATACTCCTGTTTATACAAAAGGTTTTGTCAGGGTGAGAATAATTTCTGCTGACAGGAATAATGCTTATGCGAAAACATTACCTGAATGAAAAAAGGAATTTATGCTGAAATAGAAACAAAATTCAAGAATGAATTACCTCGCAGCAAGCTGCGAGGTATCAAAAACTTTTCCAAAAAAGGAAACGCAGCAAGCTGTGGGGAATTAA
>CAZSRG010000034.1:0-14867 GCA_964609315.1 uncultured Planctomycetia bacterium | reverse complement strand
CAATTCGGCTATAGACTTTTTCTTCGAAAAAGTCTAAGTCTCATTGATTAAAAAGTATTGACTAAAAAAGCAACAGGCTTATAATTTAGTAATGAAGAAAACTGTCTGTTTCTTAATGCTCTCCTTCTTTATATCCATTGCCTCAGTTTATCCCTCATCCAAAAAAATCATAAAAGTCCTGACCATAAAAGACAAGATAATAAACCCGGTTACAGCCGAATACATAAAAGACAACTTAGATAAAGCTGAGAAAGAAAATTATTCGGCTTTAATTATACGGATAAACACCCCCGGCGGCCTTCTTAGATCCACACAGGAAATTGTGCGTTATATTTTAAATTCCAAGATACCGGTTATAACTTATGTTTCCCCCAAAGGGGCAAGGGCGGCATCGGCAGGAACCTTCATCGGATGCGCTTCATCAATATTAGCTATGGCTCCGTCAACCCATATAGGAGCGGCTCATCCGGTTTTAGGCGGCGGGGCATGGGGAAAAGTTTCCGAAGAAATGAGCAAAAAAATTATGAACGATACTTTAGCCTGGGCTAAAAATATTTCTGAAGAAAGGGACCGGCCCTATAAATTCTTAGAAAACGCGGTTAAAAACAGCATTTCTATTACCGAGAAAGAAGCCTTAAAACAAAAAATAATTGATTTGACCGCCGAGGATTTACCTGACCTGATTAACAAAATAGACGGAAAGAAAATAGAAATAAACGGAAAAGAAATACCCCTTGAGGTTAAAGGAAGCAAAATAGAGTTTACCGGACTTACCAGACGCCAGGGTTTTTTGAACGCCCTTCTTGACCCTCAAATAGCTTACCTGTTATTCATTTTAGGTTTTTTAGGATTAATATTTGAAGTAACCCATCCCGGGTTCGGCGTACCGGGAACAGCCGGAATAATCTGCCTGATAATCAGCCTTTACGCCTTCTCTTCCCTGCCGGTAAATTATGCCGGAATAGCCTTAATAGTAATAGGAATAACCTTCTTTATAGTTGAAGCTTTCACTCCCACTTTCGGCCTGTTTACTTTAGCGGGGTTAGCCGCTTTTATTTTAGGATCAACTCTGCTTTTCCGCGGCCCGCGTATATTCAAGGTAGAATTTAAACTGATTATGCCGATGGCAGCAGCCATCGCTCTATGGAGCTTGTTTATCCTGAGCAAAGTAATACAAATCCGATTAAAGCATCCGCGCACAGGAAAAGAAAGCATGTTAAACGAAACCGGGACTGCTTTGACTAATTTTCATAAAAGAGGCAAGATTTCCATACACGGAGAGATATGGAATGCTGAAAGCGCGGAAGATATAAAAAAAGGAGAGGAGGTAGAAGTAACCGGAATAAAAGGATTGACCATAAAAGTTATCCGAAAAAGCATTGATTCTAAAGAGAAAGTTTTTTGACAATACCAATAGGAAAAATTGACAATTATTAAGGAAATCCCGCCTCAGAAAAGATGCAGGGTAATTATCTTTGATAATTACCCTAGCCTTCGGCGGGATCAATTCGCACGTATCACTTATGTTCACTTTGTTCCATAAGTGATGTGCTCATTGAGGAGGAAAACTTATGTTAATCGTTATTTTAGTAATAGCTTCTATTTACCTGTTAAACTGTATTAAAATTATAAAGGAATATGAACGGGCGGTAATATTTCGATTGGGAAGAGTCCTGCCTCAGCCAAAAGGCCCGGGCGTATTCTTTATCCTCCCGCCTATTGATAAGCTCGTCCGGGTTTCTTTAAGAACAATCACATTAGACGTTCCTCCTCAAGATATCATAACCAAAGACAACGTCTCAGTAAAAGTTAACGCTGTCATATACTTCAGGATTATGGATCCGATAAAAGCAATAATTGAAATTGAAGACTATGATTTTGCTACATCCCAGATATCCCAGACTACTTTAAGAAGCGTTGTCGGGCAGGTGAGCTTAGACGAACTCTTGTCCAACCGCGAAAAGATAAATTCCTCTTTACAGGAAATCATTGACAAACAGACCGACCCCTGGGGAATAAAAGTATCAGTTGTAGAAATAAAGCATGTTGACCTCTTAGCTGAAATGCAGAGAGCTATGGCCCGTCAGGCTGAGGCTGAACGGGAAAGAAGGGCAAAAGTCATCGCCGCTGAAGGAGAATTCCAGGCCGCGGATAAATTGAAACAGGCCGCCCAGACAATAGAAGGACATCCGACAGCTCTACAGATGAGATACCTTCAAACTATGGTAGAAATGTCATCTGAACGGTCATCCACAATCATACTCCCTTTTCCCATAGAGTTTATGAAGATATTTATGAAAGATAAATAATATAATTGGGAGCTGTCCCTAATTTGGAGGATCCACCTTCCAGCTTCGGGCGGAGACAATCAGGGCAAAAAATAAAGTAAAGATAAGCCAGTCTCTTCCTATAAGGATCAAAGAAAGAACGGGATAATTTCCGTAAGGCGAGGAGAATTCTTTAATTAAAGAGTTTATGAGTATCACCGCTAAGACCGCGGGAAGGACAAACCTGACTTGGTAATTCCAGAAAGAAGGAAGTTTAAAAGAAGCTGAACTGTTTATATGGGCTCTTAACCTATTAGCCTTATATATCCACCCGGCAATGACGCATTCTAAAACCGCCGCCATTACTAAGCCGTACTGAGTAATAAAATGATCAACAATGTCCAGCCAGTTAAGCCCGCCCTGGGTAACAAAGATGATACTGCCTAAAAAGCCGCTGATACAAAGTATAGAAACAACCTGTTTCCTCCGGTAATGGAATTTATCCACTATACCGGCGGTAAACGCCTCAATTATAGAAATTGAAGAAGATAGGCCGGCAATAACTAAACTGCTGAAAAAAAAGATTCCGAAAAGGCGCTTAAAAGCCGGTAACAAACTTATAGCTTTTGGAAAAGCTACAAAAGCTAAGCCGATAGAATGGGAAACAACTTCACTCACCGGCTTAGAAGTCATCTTAGCCATATATCCTAAAACGGCAAACACGCCTAACCCCACAAATACAGAAAAGAAACAGTTAGCTAAACTTATTATGATTGAATCTTTAACTATCTCGGTCTTTTTAGGAAGGTAAGAAGCATAAGCTATCATTATCCCGAAACCTAAACTTAAAGTGAAAAATATCTGGGAAAAGGCGTCTATCCATACACCGGGCTCTTTAAGTTTGCAAAAATGCGGCCTCAAATATTCCACTAACCCTTCTTTAGCTCCGGGCAGGCGCATCCCCCAAAACACAATAACCGCGATTAGAAAGAACAAAACCGGCATAAAGATCTTATTCGCTCTTTCCAGCCCCTTCTCCACGCCGGAAAAGGATATAATCCAGTTTAGAAACCATACTACCGCTAAAGAAAGGAGTATCGGACTCCGGACATCGCCTATATGAAAAGGAGACGGGCTTACCATCAAAAACTTCTTGAAAAAGAAAGTGTTGGGGTCGTTTCCCCAAGAAAGGTTAAAAGAATAAAAGAAGAAGTTTAAACACCAGGAGATTACCGCCGAATAGTAAAGGACTATCCCAAACATCACAAAGATTATCTGCCACCAGCCCAGCCATTCCCAATGTTTGTTTACAGCGGCATAAGAAGCAGGCGCTGACCCCTTCATTTTATGGCCTAACCCTATTTCCAAAACCATCAAAGGAAGGCCTACCAAAACCAAAGCTGTGAAATAAGGGATAAGGAAAGCTCCTCCTCCGTTTTTATAACAGAGATAAGGAAACCTCCAGATATTTCCTAAGCCGATAGCTGAACCGATTGCCGCTAAGATAAACCCGATATGGGTTTTCCATTGAGGCCTGTGGTGAACAAGCTGGCCGGACATAATTCTCTCCTATGAAACATTGGCTATACGGCTATACTTATCGAATATACAGATGCCGCAAAGCCTAAATCCTAAATAAACTCAAAAGAAAGAAAACGCAAAATCCAAAACAGTGTAAGAGTAAAAAGAGGCTGAATGTTTTAGCCTTGTGTTTATGACTTTGGATTTATTTAGAGTTGAATTATCCATTGTCTATAATTTTTATCGAATTCGCGATATATGCCTGCTTGTTAAATGCCACCTAACTAACTATTTTTCTTTATCTCCGCTATTATCAAGGTAATATCGTCATACTGGGGCAACCCCTCAGCAAAACTTAAAAGACGGGCTATAACCTTACCGGACATTTCCCTGCCTGATAAATTACTGCTCTCAGATAAGATCTTTTTCAATAAATCAATGCCGAACTCTTTACCGGACTTATTCCTATCTTCAGTAACACCATCAGTATAACCCACTATTTTCTCTGTTTCAAGTAAAGGCCTCTGGAATTTTTCGTATTCTGAAAACTCCATAATCCCTAAAGGCGGCCCGGATGAAGGCATAAATCCCTCGGCTTTTCCCTGAGAATTCACGATAATCAAAGGATTGTGCCCTGCAGAACAGGCAGAAAACAAACCTTTCTCAGAATCAATTATAAGGTATAGGGCTGTTACAAACCTCCCCCGCAAGACTAAACACAGCTCTTTATTGAGCTTATCAAAAACCTTTTCGGGAGACAAGCTCTCTCTGGCAAAAACCCGGAATAAAGAGATTGTCTGAGCCATAATCAAAGAGGCCGGGACTCCTTTACCGGAAACATCGCCTATAAGAATTCCTGTTCTCCCTTTTCCCAAATCAACAATATCGTATAAATCCCCGGCGACAAATTTCGCCGGCTTCATAAAAGCCGTTAATTCTATCCCCGGTAAGATTTCGGGTATTTTAGGCAGAAAGCTCTCCTGAATCCGGCAGGCAATGTCCAATTCTTTCTCTAAAAGCTGGCGCCTTCTTGACTCCTGAAAGAACCGGTAAACAAGGACAGGAAGATAAGTCAGGATTATCACAAGCAGGGGCAGGAATAAATCCGCGTAAATACCCCGGTCAAAAAGCAGGCAGTCTAACAGAAAATACCCCGCCCCTAAACCTAAAGATAAAAGTAAAGATCTCATAGCCGGAAGGTTAAGGCAGATAATCAAAGACAGGGAAAGGATAATCAAAGTTATAAAAACATTCCCCGCGGGACTGACAGGAAATATAAATCTCTTAGTAAGAAAACTGTTGAGCGCTCCGGCTACAAGCCCAACCATAGGATAACTTGATTCCAGAGGCACAGGTTTTAAGTCGGTAGCGCCTGAAGCAGTCATCCCGATTACGCAGATTTTATCCTTCAGAAAATCCAGGCTGTCTTTAGATTTCAACCCTTTCTTTATATCAGAATAGGTTTTGAGTATCCGGTAATAAGAGTAATGGGAGAAAGTTTTAACCCATTTCCCGGGATAGTTGACTAAGAAATACCCTGAAGAATCAAGAGGCAGAGATAAGGATACTTTATCCGGATTCAGGCCGAGGATCCCGGCCGCTGTTTTTAAAGATAACTGAGGAACAACTTTGCCTTTATAACTTATAAATAAAGGAACTCTTCTTACTTTCCCGTCAGAATCTATGAAAGTGTTTATATGTCCTGTCCCCAAAGATGAAGATTCCAAACTGCCCTGAATTCCAGCAGATAAGCCTTTAGCTTTAAACACCAGGCCTTTCCCCTTCATATCCGCGTCCAAATCAAAAGCTATGGGAAAATATACCCTGCCGAAGGACCTTACCGATTCGGCAAAACGGGAATCTGACAAAGTCGGTTCGCTGAACAAGATATCAAAAACCGCGGCTTTAGCTCCGTATTCTTTCAAAACATCTATTAAATCGGCGTGAAAATACCTGGGAAAAGGCCAATGCCTGCCGGCTTTAGCAAAAGCTGAAAGGGTGTCATCGGAGATTTCTATAATGGCGATATTCTTATTTGCCGGTAAAGGAGGCCGGAGTTTAAATAATAGGTCGTAGCCTCTGAGTTCAGAATTATGGAAAGCGTGGGAATAAGACAGAAAAGATACCAGTAGAAATGAAAAAGTTATAGAATAATATTTTAAAGGTATCTTTTTTAAGAAAGGCATTATTAAAAGCTGCGTTTCCAACTGCAGGACATAACACTTTCCAAATATCTGGAAAACGAATCGTTGGAAGAATTGTTGCGGTAAATGTAGTCTAAAGAAAATCTGTCTTTATCATTCAATTTATAAATCAATCCTATTCCCGCGGAATAAAGGGCGTCTTTCTGTTTATAGTTTCCGTTAGTAACAGTCCTTGAATCGTAGATTTTCTTCCTGTACCCCAACTCGGGAGATAGAATAAGATTTTCTGATAATTGATAAAACGCGGATAGAAATAGTTCATAGGTTTTGTAATCATAAAAACTTAAATACTTGGCGTTAGAATCATTAACCGAGAATTTTACCCCCGCCTGAGCAAAAAGCCTGTCGGTTAAAGAAGAATTGATACCGTAAGATAAGCTTTCTCTCCTGTCCAACCGCTCTTTATTCTGGAAAGTGCTTATGGAATCAGATAAAGCTTTTCTATAAGTGTATTCTTTAATTCCGTATTCGGCTGTAAGCATATGGTAAGTGTTGGGGGATATCTCCTTGCGGAGATAAAGAAACCCCCGATGAAAAAGAAAGTTTCCGTTCCGGCCATAGGGATAGTATAGAATCCCCAAGTCATACCCGAACCCGAAAGAACAAACAGGAGATTTTGTGTCTAAGGTGAACCTAAAGTGGTTTAAGATACTGGAAGCATCGGTAATCTCGTTATAGGTTAGAGCGTCTAAATCGTAGTTTAAGATAAAAGTTTGAGACTCAAAAAGGGGCTTTTCCATCTGTAAAGAATACAGGGCTTCTTCAAAGAGGTCGCCTTTTCTGTCAGGAGAAAGGTTGACATTGCTGTCATACCCGAAAGACAGGCCGGCCTGGGAATAAAAATCAGCCCCGAATAGGCGGGGAGGATACGAGCTTCCCTGTTTGTTTAAACTGTTTTCCTCCTTATCCTCCTTTACCTGAGCGTTAGATGAACTTATAGAGATAAACAACAAGAGGAACAAGAAACTAAATATTTTCAAAAACTTGTTATACATAATCTTTCTCTTCTCCCCCGGGAGCCGGGCCTACACATTGACATTTCGGCTACCTCTTCTAAAAACCCAAAATAATATTATAACAACGTCCAACTGCATCACCTACGAGGAGTCCTCACGGCCGCCTCGTAGGTGTTCAGTTATCAGGGACGGGCCACCTCTTCCTGCACACTCTCTTTATCCTGGCGTAAATCTCTGAATTTATCATCACGGTAAGAGTCTTTATTTTCCTGTTTCAAATCCTTTAGAAAGCCGCTTATCCCCTTATGTTTTAATCCGGATCCCTTTCCTCTGTGTTCTCTCCGGTTATTTACATCCTCAAGAAATTGACGCCATTCCGAATAATCCGAACCGCCTAACTTAAACAAAGGACCGAATTCACCGCCTTTGCCGGTATTAATCCCCCATCCCTGGCGCAAGCCTTTTTTACCTCCCTGTTCTCCGGTTCCTTTGACATAGATCCTGCCTTTAAAACACTTGAATTTTGAACCGCTTTTGCCTGACTCTACGGATTCGCCCGTCCCTCTTACTCCGGAAACAGCGGTAGGAGTCCTGACCTGAAAATCCTTGACTTTATAAAGGTTATCAATCAAAGCAAAAACCTTGCCCTGAGGAAGAGATACGTTTACAGGAAGCAAAGATTCAATGGATACCCGAGAGTTCTCTTTAATAGTCATAACATTTTCTAAGGCATCATCAAAAGAAAGGATACATTCGGAAGACTTGTCTGTCTTAACAAAACTGCCCTTATTCAAAAGAATCTCCGCCTCGGCTTTTTCCCAGGAAGAAGCTTTCTCCTGTTTTATAAAGACGCTGCCTTTAACTTCGATTATTTCGGCTACCTGGGCGAAGAGAGAATAACTGCATATAGACAGAAACGAAAAGAACAGAATTATTAACTTTAGCTTTTCCATAATACTCCTTTCTATCGGATCTTCTTATTATTTGTCCTGAACATAAGCTTCCAGGGATGGAGTTTAATGTCTTCGCTGAAGATCACCATATTGTTGGAAGCTGTATCTAAACTTTTTATGATTTCGGTAATCCTGTCCTGATTACTCTCAACAGTATAGTTTAAATTAACAGCTAATTTCTTGACTTCATCAGTTAACCCGTTTACATTCCCGATTAATCCTTGTATGTCATCAGATAAACCATCCGCCTTGGCAATTAATTCGTCCATATCAATATAAGGCTGGCCGGATAGAGTTTCCCCCGGCTGGACAAATCCTTTACCTCCTGAAGAAGATATCTGGACATACTTCTCTCCCATAAGGCCTAAAGTCTTGATTGAAACTACCGGGTTCTTTCTTATCTTAGCTTGTCTTTTCAGCCATAGTTTTAAAACTATCTCAGTTTTGTCGCCGGTATAACGGGCGTTGATATCCACAACTTCCCCCACTTCTAATCCGTTAAGCATAACCGGGGCTTTTTTATCCAATCCGGCAATTTCATTAAAAACAACATTGACATTGTACCCGTCGTTTCTAATGTCAAGTTTTCCTGTACTGAAAATAAGGTAAAACCCGCCTAAAAGACAGATGATAAAGAAAATTCCTACTTTGAATTCGTTACCGTATTTTCTCATTATCTCCCCTTTCGTAATTATCAAGCTCAACCCGAAATTTGTATTAGTCTGGGTTCAGGTTAACCCGCCGGCAAAAACTATAGAACGCCTAAATCCTCTTTGAAGAAGTTTATAGGCCCGGTGTGAGAACCGCTGATAAACTGCCGGACATAAGGGTCCCTAGAATTCTTTATATCCTCAATCGTTCCGGTTTCAATCACCCTGCCCTTATGAATCATAACAACCCTGTCAGCTATCTTAAATACGCTTTGCATATCATGGGTTACGACCACAGAGGTAATAATTAGTTTTTCGCTTAAATCTTTTATTAACTTATCAATCACCCCCCCTACAACCGGGTCCAACCCCGAAGTAGGCTCATCATAAAAAACTATGTCCGGATCAAGGGCTATTGCCCTGGCTAACCCTACTCTTTTACGCATGCCTCCTGAAATCTGGGAAGGGTAATATTCTTCAAACCCCCGCAGGCCCACTAAAGAAAGCTTCATATTAACAATTATCCTGATAATATCTTCGGCCAATTTGGTATGCTCTTTCAAAGGCAAGGCTACATTTTCTTCAACGCTTAAAGAATCCAGTAAAGCCGAGTACTGAAAAAGCATCCCGAAAGATTTCTTCACTTCGTCTATCTCTCCGGAAGAAGCCCTGGAGATATCTTTCCCTTTTATTATTACCTGCCCCTCATCAAGCTTAATAGCCCCGGTCATCAACCTGAGCAAGGTGCTCTTGCCGGAACCCGAACAGCCCATAATGACAAAGATATCACCGCAGTAAATATCAAAACTAACATCGTCAATTACTTTCCTCCCCTGGAAAGATTTACTGACATGCCTTAAAGATATAACTGCCTCGCGGTCAGGAGAATCACAATTTTTCATACGTTTGAGAAATAAAAAACAGCTGTAAGCGCGCAGTCAGATAGAATGATTAAAATAAAACTTATCACAACACTTTGAGTAGTGGCTTTGCCTACCCCTTCCGCTCCGCCGGAGGTATTAAGCCCTTCATAACACCCTATAAGAGCTATAATAACCGCAAAGACAAACGATTTGGTTAAACCGGTATAAATGTCCTTTAAAGCCAAATATTTGAAAGTTGTCTGAATATACAAATCCGGGTTTATATGCAAGCTCCCGGCCCCTACAATAAATCCTCCGATCATTCCGGAAATATTGCCTACTATTGTAAGGCAGGGAAGCATAAAGAATAAAGCGATAAACCTGGGGGCGGCTAAAAAACGGACCGGGTTAATTGCCATTGTGTCTAAAGCTTCTATCTGCTCGCTTACTTTCATTGTGCCTAATTCAGCCGCTATCGCCGATCCCGCCCTGCCGGCAACGACTAAGGCGGTAAGCACAGGGCTGAGTTCCCTGCAGAGAGAAACAGCCACCAGAGACGCCACATAGATTGTCGCCCCCATCTTTCCTAACTGGTAAGAAGTCTGCATAGCTAACACTATTCCGGTAAATATGGTTACGAAGAAAACAATCAGAAAAGAACGTATCCCTATAAAACTCATCTGATGAACCACGCTCTCACGATGAACGGTTTTTCCCTTAAAAGGCCCTATAAATATCCAGTAAAGGATATCCAAAAACAGAGAAACCACCCCTACAAGATCTTTAAACACCGCGATAATAAACCGGCCTAAAGAGGAAACCATACTAAAACCCTTCCAACGCTGATTCGCAGCTGCTATAAATGCTGAATAATTTGTCTAAACGGGTGACTTCAAAAATCCCCTTTATCTTGTCGGACATACTACAAAGCCTCAAATCCCCATTGGTTTTTTTAAGCCTCTGCAAGAGCTCAATAAGAGTAGCTAACCCTGAACTGTCGGTATAAGGGACTTCAGAGAAATCTACAATTATCTTTTTAATATTACTGCGGATAAACTTGTCAAAAACTTTGCGTAATTCCGGAGAAGTATTAATGTTGATCTCCCCTTTTAACCTACAGGCCATAATTCCGTCTTTTAATTCTTCATTTATCCGCATTTATTCCCTCCTATTTTGCCCTGTACAGTTTGCGCTGATTTTTTCAATTACTTCCGCTCTCTCCTAAAAGGTTTAATAATCCCTATTTTCAACAAACCACAGAATATCATTTCAGGTATTTTATCATTTTTATAACCCTGCCGCCATCAAAAAAAACCACATTATCCATATGTTTCCTGATAAGAAAAACCCCCCTGCCGGAGAAGGCTTTAAGCTTCTCCTCAGAGACAGGCGGAGATAAATTAAGGTGATCAAACCCTTTACCCTGGTCTTTAACCTCTATCTCCAAACGGTTGTTATTTGTAACCTCTGCTTTTATAAACACTTTCTTTGTGTCATCCTGCTTATTGCCGTGCTTGACGGCATTTACTAAGGCCTCCTCCAAAGACAGTTTTATATCAAAGGCCGTATTAAAAGACAGATGTTCATGGTTTAATTCTTTAATGATATTTTTTACCAGTTGAGGGATATCCTCTAAAGAAAGGTTTAAAGAATAACAGGGCATAAATAGTATTTCTCTCTAAAACAAAGTGTAGATAAAGGGAGCTATTGCTGAACTCTCGGTAAAGACAATTAAAGCCCCTAATAAAAGGAGAAAGATGATAATCGGCGTAAGCCACCATTTCTTACGGACTTTAAGAAAGCCCCAGAACTCTTTTATTACAGATAACTTGCTCATAATACATCCCTAAATCAGCGCTGCTTCCTTATGCGACAGCAGCATTATACTCTATCCGCCGGTTATTGAAAACACTAAATAATTTATATAATGAACTACCTCGCAGCAAGCTACGAGGTATCAAAAACTTTTCCAAAAAAGGAAACGCAGCAAGCTGCGGGGAATTAAACCCTAGATCCTTCGACTCCCTTCGGCCGCTCAGGATCAATTCGGCTATAGACTTTTTCTTCGAAAAAGTCTAAGTCTCATTGATTAAAACCTGTCCTTGACCAGATCCTTCCTCTCTAAATAATCAAAAATAAGTTCCCCTGCCAACCTATTTCCAGCCACATTCCAGTGATGGTCAAAAGGCATACCGGTAACTCTGATACCTTTTCTTTCGGCTCGGTCAAAGATTTCGGGCAGGCCCTTAAGGTAATGAATACCTTCCCTAAAGCAGATGGCCGATAAGAAACTGTCTATTTCTTCAGGAAGTCCGGTTTGGGTAAAACTTAAGAAACCTACAATGGGAATCTTCCCTGCCCTCTTTTTAACTAACTTTAAGATTTCCCCGGTTGTTTTAAGCGACCTTTGAAACAAAGGATTGCTGGAAGAAAGGCTTTTCTCAACAGATTCGCCCTTGTCCGCCTTCAAAAGATTCAGCCTAATACAAAGAAGCCTTAAAAGATAAGAATAGCGGCTGAGTTTATACAAAACCCCTCGGGCAAAAGCGGGATAAAGCATATAAACTTTACCTTTTATATAATACGGCCTTACCATATGGTTGTTATGGATATTGCTTTCCGATTCTAACTCATGGCTATTATTAATAATATCGTTATCGCAGAACTGCCAGAGGATCAAGTCCGGTTTTATCAGGTCTATATATTTATCCAAAATCATATACTCCTGCAAAGTCCCGTACCCTTCTCCGCCATAGGCAAAGATTTCCAAATTGGGGTTTTTCTCTTTTAAGTAATCGTAATACATCTTGCCGTCAGAAATATACCTGCCGTAAGTAAAGGAATCTCCGATAACCAGTATCTTTGTCTTCTTAGTATTTAGGTCTCCGAATTCCCTGAACCCGTATTTGGAAGTAGAATGTTTTACAGACCCGTATATGCCCATCATCCCGCGGTTAACCAAATAAGGCTTCATATCCCACCCTAAAACCTTTGAATATTCAAGGCGGGGAGATTTAACCTTATGGCTGACAGAAAAAAACACACGCAGCGACAGTTCTGTTAGAAGAAGGAAAATAATAAAAACAATCATTGAAAAGGCCGTATTTTTTATAAGGCGTAATTTCATCATCTAAAACTGGCGTTTATAATTCTCTTTTACAAAACCAGATTCAGGAAGATTTATCCAGTAACTCCCGCCCTTGCCTTTTCTGAAACCGGTATCTATCAAATCCCGCTTAAACATTTTCATCGCCCATCCTAAAGGCGTAACAACCGAATAGAACAAAACTGTAAGGATTATCCGGGTTACAACCCAGCCGATTACAAAAGCCGCTGCCGTCCACAACTTATAAACCGGCTTAAGCAAAAAAGGAAAGATTATCCCCGGCAAGGAGAATATCCCTCCGAAACTTAAAAAGTAAATGTATTTAATTTCCCCTTTCCAAAACAAAAAGCAGGATATTAATATCAAAACAAACCCTAAGGATAGACCGAACCTGCGCAAAGACTCCCTGCCGCATTTTATATTTTTAATGTCTTGAATTAAAGTCTTCATCAGTCTAATTCAAACTCCTTAAGCCAATCAATGTCTTTATCTAAAGGTTTCTGCTCTTTTTTCTCTATCAAGAAAGGGCCGATAACAAGATAATCCATATTCGTCCTCATAAAACATTTATAGGCATCTTCGGGAGTCATAACTATAGGCTCGCCGCGGACATTAAAGGAAGTGTTAATAATAACCGGGCAGCCGTACTTCCTGTCAAAAGCCTCTAACAGTTTGTGGTATAAAGGATTCTGGTTCTTGTTAACTGTCTGGACCCGGGCGGAAAAATCCACATGGGTTACTGCCGGTATTGTAGAACGGGCGCACTTTAACTTACCAAAACCGGACATATTCTTTTCTTCAGAGGACAGCCGGATACGGATTCCTTCTTTAACTTCAGCCGTTAAAAGCATATAGGGGCTTTCTCTGTCAAGAGAGAAATAATCCAAAACCCGTTCTTTCAGAACCGAAGGGGCAAAAGGACGGAAACTTTCCCTGAACTTTATCTTTAAATTTATTATTTCCTGCATTTTCAAAGACCGGGCATCGCCTAAAATTGACCTGTTTCCCAATGCCCTCGGCCCGAACTCCATCTTTCCCTGAAACCAGCCGACAACTTTTTCTGAAGCGATTAAATCAGCGGTTTTTTCCGCTATATCTTCCTCGTTTATTTCTGTATAAGAAACCCCTCTTTTATCTAAAAACCTAAGGATGTCCTCTCTGCTGAAAGAAGGCCCTAATAAAGATGCCTGCTGAAAGTCATGCTCATTATCAGCTGGCCTTTCATTATTCAGGTATTGATACCAGACAAACAAAGCCGCCCCTAATGCTCCTCCGGCATCGCTTGATGCCGGCTGTATCCAGACCTTGTCAAAAGGCCCTTCTCTCAATACCCTTCCATTAGCTACACAGTTTAAAGCGACTCCTCCGGCTAAACAGAGATTTCTCCTTCCGGTTTTCCGATGGACTTCTCCGGCCATACGCAGAATAACTTCCTCAGTTACTTCCTGAATAGATTTAGCTATATCCATATAGAATTGACTTATTTTAGATTCAGGCTTTCTGGGCGGCCGGCCGAAAAGTTTGTGAAATCTGCGGTTAGTCATAGTCAGCCCGGAGCAGTAATTAAAATATTTCATGTTCAGCTTAAATGACCCGTCTTCTTTTAAGTCTATCAGCTCTGAAAGAATAAGGTTTTTATACTTGGCGTTTCCGTAAGGGGCTAAACCCATTAACTTGTATTCGCCGGAATTAACTTTGAACCCGGTGTAATAAGTAAAAGCTGAATAAAGCAGGCCTAAAGAATGGGGAAAATGAATTTCAGAAAGCATCTTTATCCTGCTGTCTTTTCCTATACCGAAACTTGAAGTGGCCCATTCGCCTACTCCGTCAACGGTTAAAAAAGCCGATTCTTTAAACGGGGAAGGAAAAAAGGCAGAGGCCGCGTGAGATTCATGGTGGCTGAGGAAAAGGATCTCCGCTTTATCGCCCAAAGCTTCGCCGATAATATCTTTTATCCACAGCTTCTGTTTTATCCAGGCCGGGATTGACTTAATGAACGGCCTAATCCCCCAAGGAGCATAAGTTAAATAAGTCTGGAGGATCCGCTCAAACTTTATAAAAGGCTTGTCATAAAAAGCGACAAAATCTAAATCTTGTTTTTTAATCCCGGCTTCTTTCAAACAAGACTCTATTGCCTGATTTGGAAAAGAAGGGTCATGCTTTACGCGGGAAAACCGTTCTTCCTGAACAGCCGAGACAATCTTTCCATCTCTGACCAAACAGGCCGCGCTGTCATGATAAAATGCCGATATCCCTAAAATATTCATAACTTTACTAAATCCGCCCTAGCCCTTAACCGGGAAAATGCTGTTGAGATCGCAAAATGCTCATAATGCCCGGCAGCCTA
>CAZSRG010000033.1:0-14884 GCA_964609315.1 uncultured Planctomycetia bacterium | reverse complement strand
TTCATTCCCCGCGGCTTGCTGCGTTTCCTTTTTTGGAAAAGTTTTTGATACCTCGTAGCTTGCTGCGAGGTAGTTCATTATTGATATTTGTTCGCCCCGTTAGATTTAACAACAGGAATTATCTAACGGGGTGAATTTCTTGGTTATTGGTTATTAAGTATTCTTTCAAAGGCAGGTGGTTTTGAAACTGGTTGTAGGATTGGGGAATCCCGGGAAATCGTATGCTTTTACCCGGCACAATCTTGGGTTCAGAGTTGTAGATTATTCAGCCGGGCAGTTCAACCTAAAATTTAAGAAATCAGTAAAACAGCAGGCTTATATAGCTGAAGGGAATGGTTTTGTTTTTTTGAAACCTTATACTTTTATGAATCTTTCCGGAAGATCAGTCCGTAAAGCTGCCGATAAATTTTGTTTGCCTTTCAGCAGTATTCTGGTAATATGTGATGATTTAGCCCTGCCTTTGGGGAAAATTAGGATTAAGCCTAAGGGAAGCAGCGGCGGGCATAAAGGGTTAGCTTCTATTATTGATTCTTTGGGGACGGAGGATTTCGCGAGAGTGAGGATTGGAATATTTCCTCAAAATGGATTGGAAGAAGATGCTTCTTCTTTTGTTTTAGGAAGGTTTTCCGCGGAAGAGGATGAAGATATAAAGCAGGTTGTGGTAAGAGCTAATGAGTGTGTTTTATCCTGGATAAATGAAGGGATAACCAAAACCATGGCGGAATTTAATTAAGGTAAAAGGTAAAAGATGAAAGATTATGAATTGGTATGTATAATCAGGCCGGATTTATCTAAAGAAGTTTATGAGGAAATAAAAGAAAAGATGTCGTCCGTAATTTCCTCAAACGGAGGGAAGGTTAAATCCTGGGATGTGTGGAAAGAAAAAACCAAGCTTGCTTACAGCCTGAAGTCGCGTAGCGCGGATAAGACCGAATATGATGAGGCTGTTTATACTCTCGCGGAGTATTCCCTTTCGGAGGACAAGGCAGAGTCTTTAGGACGGGCTTTGGATTTGGAAGAGCGCATACTGCGTTATCTGGCGTTCAGTAAGACCCGTTAGAGTTTTAGACCTGTAAAAATGAAGAAAACACAAAACCCAAGATAAAGAGTATTATATTTATTACCGTTTTGAGTTTGGGGCATTTGAGTTTTGGATTTGTTTTCCGCCTGGGGCGGATCAGCCTATGGCTGAAGAGTTTAGGATTTGGAGTTTAGAGTTTTTAGGTGTGTAAAGGGGTAAAAAGTTTCAACAATACCAATTATATTATGGGAGGTAATAAAAATGGCTAGTTTGAACAGGGCTTTTCTTATTGGAAACTTGACCAAAGACCCGGAACTGAGGTATACCCCTCAGGGGACAGCTGTTACTACTTTGAGGATTGCGGCTAACCGGAACTTTAAGGACAAAACCGGAGAATTAAAAAAAGAGACCTGTTTTATAAATGTAATTGCCTGGGGGGTAGTGGCTGAGAGCTGTAATCAGTATTTGCAAAAAGGCAGGTCGGTATTTGTTGAAGGCCGGCTTCAGTCCCGTACCTGGCAGGACAGTCAGGGCAACAACCGCTCGGTAATTGAAGTCAGGGCTGACCGGGTGCAGTTTCTTGATTCCAAACCTAAATCCGTCACCGAGGCTGATTTAGGCCGCGACCCGGCTGAAGAAACAGCTCAGTCCGCGGCTGATTCGGATAAAGGAGAAGGGCAGTTTTAATTATGGCAGCGAAATTCAAGAAGAAGGATATAAAGAAAAGGGTAGGAAGATTTTCTGTAGTTTCAAAGAAATGCATATTTTGTGAAGACGGCGTAGTTATTGATTATAAAAACATAGAAGTTATTCGGAGGTTCCTGAATATTAAAGGGAGAATAACTTCACGCAGGGTTAACGGTAATTGTCTTAAGCACCAGAGGAAATTAGCTAAAGCTATTAAGATATCCCGCTTTCTTGCTCTGCTTCCATATACAGGAAAATGAAAGTAATACTTTTGGAGGATGTTGACAAGTTGGGCAGTAAGGGCGAATCAGTTGAAGTTAAGAACGGGTTTGCCCGGAACTATCTTATGCCAGCGGGGATTGCGGAAGAAGCCACTGAAGCTAATCTTGCTTCCTGGAAGTTGAGAGAGAAGAAAGAATCACGATTGCTTAAACAGCAGAAACTTAAGGATAAAGAAACAGCTAAAGAGTTATCTAAGGTATCGGTTACCATTTCTGCTAAAGCAAAGAATGAAGAAGAGCTCTTTGGTTCCGTAAACAGTAAGATGATTTCCGAAGCTTTACAGGCCGAAAATTATCAGGTTCTTCCTGAAAAGATAATTCTTCCTGAGCCTATCAAACGTTTGGGTATTTATAAGATAAAAGTCAAGGTTTCCTCAGAAGTTGAAACAGAGATTAAGCTCTGGGTCGTTAAACAGTAATTTTTCATTCCTTTTATGGATGCCAAACCCGTCAAAAATTTAGATTTCAGTAAAGTCCCTCCTCAAAATATTGAAGCCGAACAGGCTGTCTTAGGAGCGATGCTCCTTAATGAAAAAATCATTCCCGAGATACTGGAGATAATTAATGACTTCTATTTCTATAAAGAGATTCATAAGGAGATATTTTCCGTAATAATGTCTTTATTCAACAGCCGCAGGACAGTTGACCTTGTTACTGTTTCGGAAGAATTAAAGAAAAAAGGCCGGCTTCAGGATATAGGCGGGGCTGTATATCTTACCCAGTTGGTCGATAATGTCCCTGCGGCATCCAATGCTCCCTCTTACGCGCGGATAGTTAAAGAGAAAGGAGTATTGCGGGAACTTATAAACTCTTCTTTCAAGATCCTTTCTGAATGTTATGAAGCTAAGGAAGATGTTTCCAATATTTTGGATGAGTCTGAGCGCCTTATTTTTGAGATAAGTGATCGGAGGATTGAAAGCGGGTATGTGCATATCAAAGATATTATCAAAAGCAGTATTGAGCTGATAGATTCTCTTTATCAGAAAAAGAGCCATGTTACCGGTATCCCCGCGGGGTTCAGAGAATTGGATATCAAGACTTCCGGTATGCATTCCGGAGAATTGGTGATAGTTGCCGGAAGGCCGTCTATGGGCAAAAGCGCTCTTGTCGCCTGTATTTCTGAGTATGCCGCGGTAGAAAAGCAGATACCGGTGGGGATATTCAGCCTGGAAATGTCCAAAGAACAGCTTGTTCAGCGGTTTTTATGTTCTTATGCTAAAGTTGATGCCCATAAATTGAGGACAGGTTTCTTGTCTCCTTCGGACTGGCCTTTGCTCACTTCCGCGGCAGGGGTTCTTTCGGAAGCTCCTTTGCTGATTGATGATACCCCGGCGATAAATATCTTTGAGTTGCGGGCAAGAGCCCGAAGAATGAAGTCTCATCATGATGTCCAGATGATAGTAGTGGATTATCTCCAGCTTCTCCGCGGCGCGGGCCGGGTTGAAAGCCGTCAGCAGGAGATTTCCAATGTTTCTCAGTCTTTGAAAGCTTTGGCTAAGGAATTAGGGGTTCCGGTAATAGCAGTAAGCCAGCTGTCCCGTCAGGCAGAGAGGCGTGATGATCACCGTCCCCGCCTTGCCGATTTAAGAGAGTCAGGCGCTATTGAACAGGATGCTGACTTAGTGATCCTTCTTTACAGAGACGATTATTATAATCCTGATAGTGAGAAGAAAGGTATTGCGGAGGTGAATATTGCCAAACAGAGAAACGGACCGACTGGAACTCTTGAGTTAGGGTTTGTCCGGGAATATATGAAATTTGTGGATTTGGATTTCGCGCATACTGAGGATGAACTATAGAAGGTATTTCTGCTGATAAGGGAGATATTGACTTTATATCAGGAATTGAGTATAATCAATAAAATGAGAAAATTACTGTTAAGTCTAATAATAACCGCGGGCATTATCTCTCCGGTCTTTTCTGAGGGGACGGTAAAAACTGTTTCCGCTATAAAAGTTGAAGGTAATAAGGTAATCAGTTTAGAGAAAATAATCACTCAGATAAAAATTAGGATAGGCCAGCTTTATAATGAGAATGTTATCAGCGATGATATAAAGAGGATATATGACTTAGGGTATTTTGAGGATATATCAGTGGATTTAAAGAATAAAGAGAATAATAAAGTAGAAGTCATATTTAAGGTAAAAGAGAAGCCGGTTTTAAAAAAGTTAACAATTAACGGTACTAAAAGGGTAAGGAAATCCAAGGTTCTTGAGGTTTCAGGGTTAAAAGAAGGTTCTTTTCTTGAAGACGTAAAGCTTAAAACTGCCCAGGAAGCCATAGTTGATCTGTATTATAAAAAGGGATTTCCCCAGGTTGTGGTTGATTACAAAGTTTCTTTGGATAAAAAAGCCAGTGAAGCTGATGTTGTTTTTGATATTTATGAAAACCAGAGGCTCAAAATAAAAAAGATATTCGTTAAGGGGAATATCGCCTTTTCTGACAAACGGCTGATAAAGCTTATTAAGACCAGGCCGGCGTGGTTATTTCGTTCAGGGTTCTTTAATGAGAAGACTTTTGCTGACGATTTGGAGAGGATAAAGGATTTCTATAAACAGCAGGGGTTTTCAGACGCTAAGGTTACAGCGCAAAAAGATATTGATAAAATTAGGCGGCGGATTTTTCTTACCATAAATGTTGAAGAAGGCCGGAGGTACTTAATAGGTAAGGTTGAGATAGAGGGATATAAAAAGATTTCTTTAGATAAGCTGAGAAAGGGTCTTACTGTTAAAAAAGGGTCTATATACAGTGAGGGAAAAGTCAGGTCGGATTCCGCGAAGGTTCAGAAAATATATTTTAATGAGGGGTATATTTTTGCCCAGGTAAAACCGGTATCTTATGTTAATCCCGATACAGGATTTGTTGATATAACTTTTCAGGTTGAAGAAAACAATTTAGTCTATGTCCGGATGATAGATATCAGGGGAAATTCCAAAACAAAAGATAAAGTCATCCGCAGGGAATTGAGGCTGAAGCCTCTGGACCGGTTCAGCGGGGCTAAATTAGAACGTTCAAAGGATAACCTGAAGAATTTAGGGTTTTTTGAAGAGGTCAATTTTGATACTGAGCCTACAGATAAGCCCGACTATGAGGATTTAATAGTCAATGTTAAAGAGGCCAAAACCGGAAGTTTGAGCTTCGGCGGAGGATACAGCTCAGTTGATGCTTTCATAGGTTTTATAGAGCTAAGGCAGAAGAACTTTGATTTGTTTAACTTTCCTTATTTTACCGGCGCCGGCCAGGATTTAAGCCTCTATTTTCAGACCGGAACTGCCAGTGGAGAGTATATGTTAAGTTTTACCGAGCCCTGGCTTTTTGATAAACCGGTTTCTTTGGGATTTGATGTTTACCGCCGCCAGCATGACAATGACAGCGATGCGGGGTATGGATATAGTGAGACCAGAACAGGCGAAAGGATACGTTTAGGCCGGCGTTTTTCAGATTTTTTAAAAGCAGGGGTAAGCTATAATTTTGAAACAGTAAAAATAAGCGATCTTGAATCAGATGCCAGTCAGGCTTTAATAGATGAAGTAGGCCAGAATGATATAAGCAAAGTAGGATTTTCCCTTACTTATGATAAAAGAGATAACGTTTTTTCTCCTACAAAAGGGTTTATTTTTTCCAATTCTTTAGATGTCGCCGGAGGAGTTGTTGGAGGGGATAAAGATTTTGTTAAACTATACTCGCGGTTCAGTACTTATTTCCCCTGCTGGAGAGGGGCGGTTTTGGAACTAAAGCTGCGGGGGGGGGCAGTTAAGGCTTACAGTGATTCTGACAGCGTTCCTATTTACGAGAGGTTTTTTGCCGGAGGAGCTTCTACTATACGCGGATACCGTGAACGGAAAGTCGGGCCTATTGATTCCGCGAACAATCCCTTAGGCGGCGAAGCTTTGTTTATAGCTAATTTAGAGTATACTTATCCTTTAAGCAGCTACCTGAAAGCCGCGGCATTTTTTGATACAGGGAATGTTTGGTCTGATTATTCCGATATGTTTACAGGCGGGTTTAAGTCCGGCATAGGGTTAGGTATCAGGGTTAAGACCCCAATAGGGCCGGTGAGTGTGGATTACGGCTATCCTCTAAACGTAGAGCCGGGAGAAGATAGCCGTTCGGGCAGGTTTACTTTTAATGTAAGCAGAGGTTTTTAATTCAATGAGACTTAGACTTTTTCGAAGAAAAAGTCTATAGTCGAATTGATCCTGAGCGACCGAAGGGAGTCGAAGGATCTAGGGTTTAATTCCCCGCAACTTGTTGCGAGAGAATTATAAAGAATAACTCTTTGATACCCCGTAGCTTGCTGTGAGGTAATTCATTTTTATAGTCAGAAAATTCCGTTAAAAGACGAATTTTTCTAACGGGATAAATAAGAAAGGAGACAGGATGAGAAAAATTACAGCAGTTTTAGTAGCGGCAGGGTTTAGTCTATCTTTGATAAACGGTTTTGTTTTCTCGGCACCTCAGGATACGCTTTATGTGAATATGCTTGAAGTATTCAACCAGTATAACAAAACATCCGATTATGACAAAAAATTAGAAAAAGAACAGAAGCAGGAAGAAACTTTGCTTAGACAAAAGAAGGATGAGATTACTAAACTCAGCGGTCAAATTAAACTACTCAAAGATAGCGAACGGAGCAAAAAAGAGAAAGAGCTTTCCGACAAGAAAAACGCGTTTAATCAGGAAACAAGGAAAGCATTGCTGGATTTAAAAAAAGAGCGCGACGTAAAGATGAAAGAGATTTTAGGCGACATTAACCGGGTTATAAGCGATTATGCCAAAAAGAATAAGCAGCAGATTATCTTAAAGAAAGCCGCGGTAGCTTATGCCGATGAGAGGTTAGATAAGACGGATGAGATAATTAAGCTGTTGAATAAGAGTTATAAAGCAAAGAAATAAATGCGGATGCGCCTTGCAGAGATTGCGGAATTGGTTAAGGGCAAACTCGTAGGGGATCCTGAGACTGTTATTACCGGAATATCGGGGATTAAAGAAGCGAAAGACGGAGATATAACTTTCTTAGCCAATCCTAAATATGCCTCTTTGATTAATGATACTAAAGCTTCAGCTATCATTGTTTCTTACGATGCGGACGCCGGGAACAAACAGGTAATAAAGACTGAAAATCCTTCTCTTGCCTTCTCTAAGATTATTTCCTTGATAAGCCCGGAAATTACCCTAAATCCTAAGGGGATACATCCTTTGTCTCTAATTTCTGATACAGCGGTTATCGGAAAAGACGCGGCAATAGGCCCGTATGCTGTTATTGAAGACGGAGCTGTGATAGGAGATAAGTCTGTTGTCTATGCCGGATGTTTTATCGGCAGAGCGGCTAAAGTAGGCAAAGGGTGCCTTATTTATCCCAATGTTTCTATCAGGGAGAGGGTAGAAATAGGGGAAAGAGTGATTGTTCATTCAGGGACAGTTATAGGATCAGACGGGTTTGGATTTGCCGCTGTTGGAAAAGTCAGGGAGAAAATACCTCAGATTGGTATAGTAGTAATAGAGGATGATGTTGAAATCGGGGCGAATGTTACTATTGACAGGGCGAGGTTTGATAAAACAGTTATAGGTAAGGGGACAAAAATAGATAATCTTGTCCAAATAGCTCACAATGTTATCATAGGAGAAAATTCTGTTATTGTGGCCCAGGCGGGGATATCTGGAAGCACTTCGGTAGGTAAAAATGTTATTATAGCCGGCCAGGCGGGGATTGTAGGCCACATATCAATAGGCGACAATTCTGTTATTGCCGCTCAGGCGGGAGTCACAAAATCTGTCAACCCGAATACAACAGTTTCCGGGTATCCGGCAAAACCGCATGAGCATGCTAAACGGGTAAACGCCTGTCTGCAAAACCTTCCTTCGGCATACAAGAGAATAAAGTCTTTAGAGGAGGAAATAGATAAATTAAAAAAGGTGATTCTCGGGCTAAAAGATAAGGAAAACTGATATGGACAAACAGCGGACTATTGGCAAAGAAGTTTCATTCCAGGGGATAGGGTTACATACCGGTATTAAAATAAAGGCCAAACTTTTGCCGGCGCCTCCTGACAGTGGTATTGTTTTTTTCCGTGAAGATAAAGGAGTTTTGATAAAGGCTGATTTATATTCTGTAACTTTTCCGGGTAAGTTTTCCCGAAGGACATCTATAGGCAGTAATAATGTTTATGTCCAGACGGTTGAACATTTGATGGCTGCTTTATCCTTGCTGGAGATTGACAACTTACAGATTAATTTAGACGGAGAAGAAGTGCCGGGAATGGACGGAAGTGCCGGAGAATTTGTAAAGGCAGTAAGAAAAGCTGGAATAGTTAAACAGGATGTTTTGAGGCGGTTTCTTATTATCAAAGAACCTGTATTTGTGGATAATCCCAAATCAAGCATAATAATCCTGCCTTATTCCGGGTTTAGGGTTTCTTATACTTTGGATTATGAAACTCCGGCAATACCCGCGGATTTTCTGGATATAGATTTAACTTCAGATAAAGATTTCGTGGATAGTC
Organism: uncultured Planctomycetia bacterium; assembly: GCA_964609315.1. GTDB lineage: Bacteria > Omnitrophota > Gorgyraeia > Duberdicusellales > Duberdicusellaceae > CAZSRG01. Next base: position 6,392 of record CAZSRG010000033.1, on the reverse strand, counting down.
TTTCTTTAGCGAGGACCTTTTGCCTGAAGGAAGAAGTAGATAACCTGCGCAGTACAGGCATTGGTAAAGGAGCTGACTATACTAATACCCTTGTAGTTTCAGAGAAAGGCGTTATTGATAACAAACTCAGGGATGATAAAGAGTTGATAAAACATAAAATTCTTGATTTATTAGGTGATTTGTACCTTTCGGGGCCTATAAAAGGCCATGTGATAGCTTTTAAGAGCGGCCACGGGCTAAATGTAGAACTTCTTCAGATTTTAAAAAAGTACCGTGAGAAAGCAGTCTCTTCTGCTGTATCCGCGGCGGGCAGGGAGTTGATTGAAAAAGAAGTTTTATCCGCGGAAGATATAATGCAGATACTTCCTCACCGTTACCCTTTTCTGTTAGTTGACAGGATTATCCATTTAGAACAGGGGAAGAAAGCCGTAGGGATAAAGAATGTTACAATAAACGATTACTTTTTCCAGGGGCATTTTCCCGGGAAGCCGGTTATGCCGGGTGTCCTGCTTATTGAGGCCATGGCTCAGGTGGGAGGGGTGTTGATGCTTTCGCCTGTGGAGAATAGGGGGAAGTTGGCTTATTTTATGGCGGTAGATAATGTTAAGTTTAGAAGAACCGTTGTTCCCGGGGATCAGGTTGTTATGGAAGTATCTCTTAAGAGAGCCAGATCTAAAGCCGGAGAGGTTGAGGCGAAAGCTTTTGTAAATAATAAAGTAGCGGTTGAAGGAAGCCTTAAGTTTATCTTATCTAACTAAAGGTATCAGCCTGTTGACACCATACATAGACGATGCAAGAACCTTTTATATGTTTTGTAGATGTTGCGTATAACATTTAGGAGGTTCGACAGGAAGTTGTTTCGTCCTGTGTTTTCAATAGTATTTTTTCTGTAAACTAAAAAGAGTAAAAAATGAGTGTAACAATACATCCTCAATCAGTCGTATCTGAGAAAGCCAGCCTTGATTCCGGAGTTGAAATAGGACCATTTTCCGTAATTGAAGATAATGCCGTAATTGGAAAGAATACTAAAATAGGCCCGCACTGTCTTATAACCGGGTTTACTTCAATAGGCCGGGATTGCCGGATATTTAAAGGCGCGGTTTTAGGCAGTGAACCTCAGGATTTAAAGTATAAAGATTGTAAGTCTTATGTTGAGATAGGAGAAGGTAATATTATAAGAGAGTTTGTTACAGTAAATCCCGGCACGGATGAAGGGACTAAGACTGTTATTGGAGATAATAATCTGATAATGGCGTATTCTCACATAGCCCATAACTGTAAAGTGGGGAATAATTGTATATTGGCAAACGCGGCAACTTTAGCCGGCCATGTAGAGATAGAGAATAAAGCTGTTATAGGAGGGATAGTCGCTGTTCATCAATTCTGCAGAGTGGGTAAATTATCCATTATCGGCGGATGTTCAAAAGTAGTTCAGGATATACCTCCTTTTTCCATGGCTGACGGTCATCCTGCCGGAGTAAAAAGCCTTAATCTTGTGGGGTTAAAGAGGAACGGTGTTTCTTCTGAATCCGCCAATTTGTTAAAGAGAGCCCTTAAAGTGCTTTTCTTTGAAAATCATACAACTTCATCCGCTATAGAAATAATAAAAAAAGAGATTAAGATTACGCAGGAGATAGAATATCTCCTGCGGTTTATTCAGTCGTCGTCCCGGGGAATAGGCAGATGAAAAAGATAGGCCTTATTGCCGGCAGTAAAGACCTTCCTTTGTTATTCTCTTCCGAAGCTAAAAAGAAGAATCCCGGTTTAGAAATTATCGCTGTGGGTATAAAAGGAGAAACTTCAAAGAAGATTTCTTTTTTCGCGGATAAAGTTTACTGGGTTTTCCCCGGCGAACTCAAGAAAATAACAGAAATATTGGTTAAAGAAGGAGTTAATACATCTGTTCTGGCGGGGCAGGTTTCTCCTTACCGGATATTTAGGGGGAGGAATAACTGGGATGAACTAATGCGTAAAGTTTCCGCAAGCGCTCCCGACTTCAGGCCTCATTCGATTTTTACCGAAATCATAAAAGAGATAGAAAAACACGGCATCAATTTTGTAAATTCAATAACTTATTTAGAAGAATTCACAGTTTCCTCAGGGGTCAATAACGGCATTACTCTTTCTGCTTCTTTGGAGAAGGAAATAAATCACGCCTTAAGTTTTGCCAGAAAAATTTCTGATTTAGATATTGGCCAGACTGCGGTATTTAAAAATAAATCAGTTGTAGCCGTTGAAGCTTTAGAGGGTACTGATAATACTATAAAAAGGGCATACAAAATATGCGGCTCTGATTTTATAGCAGTAAAACTCGCGAAGGAGAATCAGGATTTAAGGTTTGACGTTCCGGTTGTGGGGTTAAAGACCATCAAACTTTTAGGTAAATACAAAGCTAAGGCCTTAGTTTTAGAAAAAGGCAGGGCTTTAATCCTTGATAAACCGAAGTTTTTGTTCTTAGCGGACAAGTTCAAAATTCCCGTCATAGGCGTTTAATCAATGAGACTTAGACTTTTTCGAAGAAAAAGTCTATAGCCGAATTGATCCTGAGCGACCGAAGGGAGTCGAAGGATCTATGGTTTAATTCCCCGCAGCTTGCTGCGTTTCCTCTTTTGGAAAAGTTTTTGATGCCTCGTAGCTTGCTGTGGGGTAATTCATTAACCAAAATAATGCGGTTAACACCGGGTCGTTTTTCTGCTATAAACGGAGCATCTGCCTGTCTTCCGGAATATTTCCAGAGTTTTCTTACAGAACACATATCACCAAAACACATACCACTATAAGGCGCGTAACAAATAAATGTTACAAGAAAAAGTCATCAAATACATATAACACATAATCTTGCGGCCGCAAGATTATGTGTTAAGATGTGTGCGGTGTTTTAGGGCAGGTTCTTGTTGTAATCAGCGGTTTTGAGGGAGCAGTTTTCTCCTCTTTACACTTTCCCAAAAAACTTGTATAATTATTCCCTTAGTTCTTAACTATTTACCATTAGCTAATCCGGGCCGCTGGCTCAATTGGTAGAGCAACGGACTCTTAATCCGTGGGTTGCTGGTTCAAGTCCAGCGCGGCCCATTTTTTTAAACGCAGGTTAGACAGATACTGTTGACGCGGATTACGCGGAGGAATAACGCGTACAATCCGCTGTATTATACAAGGATGGTTAAGAAATGAGAGAGGATATTTTAGGTAGAGATAAGTTCTTGGCCAAAAAAGATGTCTTTGCTCTTGGCGGCGCTTTCAGGATAATGACTCCTGAAGGAAAACTCCTTCTTTACTCCCGCCAGAAACTCTTCAAATTGAGAGAAGATATCAGGGTTTATGCCGATTTAGAGAGGACTAAAGAAGTTTTGCATATTCAGGCTAGGCAGATAATAGATTTTTCCGCGGCTTATGATGTCATTGATTCCGAAACAAAGGAAAAGATAGGGACATTGAGAAGAAAAGGCTGGCATTCTATGGTTCGGGATAAATGGGAGATTTTAGACAAGGACGAAAACTATTTAGCTAAGATTGAGGAAGACAGCCTTTTTAAGGCTTTTGTCAGGAGATGGCTGTTAAACCTTATGCCTCAGACTTATTATGTAACCGATAAGAGAGATAAAAAGATAGCGGAATTAAAGCAGTTTTTCAACCCTTTTATTTTCAGGATGGCTTTGGATTTCTCTTCAGACAAAGAAAAGATTTTAGACCGCAGGCTGGGGTTATCCGCGGCAATACTGCTTTTAGCGATTGAAGGAAGACAGCAATAAGAATATGTTAGACATTAAATTCATAAGAGATAATCTGGACAGGGTAAGGGAAGCTTTGAAAGACAAGAATTCAGGTGTGGATATTGAAGCTCTTCTGTCTTTGGATGAAAAGAGAAGGTCTTTCATTAAAGAAATTGACGGGTTAAGAAACAGCCAGAATAAAGTTAACGATGAAATTTCTCTGTTGATTAAGAACAAACAGAAACCTAAAGAAAAGATTGAAGAAGTAAAGGATCTGTCTCTGAAGATAAAGTCCCTTGAAGAAGAGTTTAAGAAGGTTAAAGCGGAGTTTAACCGCGGGATTTTAGAAGTTCCGAACCTGCCTCATCCTTCTGTACCTAAAGGCAAAGCTTCTGAGAATAAGGCAGTCAGGAGCTGGGGAAGTATTAAGAAGTTTGATTTTAAGCCTTTGACCCATATTGAGCTGTCTTCCGTTTTAGACATCATTGATTTTAAGAGAGGCGCAAAGGTTGCCGGCTCAAATTTTATCCTTTTTAAAAAACAGGGCGCTCTATTAGAACGCGCTTTGACTAACTTTATGCTTGATTTGCATACTCAGAAGCACGGGTATACGGAAGTGTTTCCTCCTTTTTTGGCTAACCGGGCATCAATGACCGGAACAGGACAGCTTCCTAAGATGGAAGATGATATGTACAGGATAGAAAGCGAAGATTTATTTCTTATTCCCACGGCCGAAGTCCCGGTAACAAACATATACCGCGGGGAAATTATAGAAGAATCCGATTTGCCTGTTTGTCATACAGCTTATACCGCCTGCTTTAGGAAAGAAGCAGGTTCCTATGGTAAAGATACCCGCGGCCTAATGAGAGTTCACCAGTTTAACAAGGTGGAATTAGTCAAGTTTGTTAAGCCTGAGAGCTCTTATGACGAATTGGAAAAATTAGTTTCAGACGCCGAAGAAGTTCTCCAGCTTTTAGGCCTTCCTTACCGGGTTGTGCTTTTAGCTTCGGGCGATATAAGCTTTGCCTCTGCAAAATGCTATGACCTGGAAGTTTTTGCCCCCGGTATAGATAAATGGCTGGAAGTATCAAGCTGCAGTAACTTTGAAGATTTTCAAGCGCGGCGCGCGAATATCAAATTTAGACGCAGGACGCGAGACGGAAAAAGCACGACAGAATATGTGCACACCTTAAACGGGTCGGGTGTAGCTTTAGCCAGGACAGTTATCGCGATATTAGAGAATTACCAGAACTCTGACGGGACAGTAACCATTCCCGGGGTTTTAAGAAGATATATGTATGGAAGAGAAAATATCCCGCCCAAACAATAAATCCGTCCAGACAATAAAACTTGTCTGTGTCCTAATTGTTTTTCCTATTCTTATAGGGTTTATAAGAGGGCTGATTGCCGAGACTTTTAAGCTGGACAGCCTGTTTGTAAAATCATTGTATTGGGGGATAACTTCTTACCTGCTTTTCCATATCTTCATATTTGAGCCGGTAAGATTTTACAAAAAAACCCAGCGGTTTATCCGGGTGATACTTGGGTTCTTCTCTCCCGTATTCCGTTTCTCATATTACCTCATTCCTTTCTGGGTAATTATTATTATAGCTTCTTACCTTCTGTTCGTAACTTTTCTTAAACTTGAAAACCTGCGTTTTATTTTCTTCTTTTTATCGGGGTTTGCTTTCGCAATGCACATCGTTATGGTATCAAAGATTCTTAAAGTGGATGAACTCCGGAAAATAGTTGACTATTTATTTATTATATTTATAGTAGTAATAATTAATATCTTCCTTTTTGCCCTTACCCTTAAACTCTACGCTCATTCTTTTTCTGTTTCCTATGTGGGTAAAAAGGGGATAGCTTTAGGTGTGGCATTGGCAAGGGCAATATTTAACCAGATCTTCGTTCCTTCAGTCCATTAAATAGGGACAGTCCCCATTTAAATAAGGGCTGTTTTTTCTTGAATAAAGGGAAAGGCTTCTCGTTTAGCGATACGGGATTTGGAGAGGTGCCAGAGTGGTTGATCGGAGCTCCCTGCTAAGGAGTTGACCCTGTTATGGGGTCCCTGGGTTCGAATCCCAGCCTCTCCGTTCTAAATAGGGACAGCCCCCAATTAAATGGGGGCTGTCCCTATTTAGAACAGTGCTTTCTGGACAAAATCCGAACTTTTTTTGACGAAAATCCGGACTGTGACTTTTAATTATCGCCCACAGGGCGACAATCCCGCCCAGCGTTTCTGCCCGCCTCCGCTTTGCGGGACAACAGGCGGGCAAAAATTCATTTTTTCCAGACTCCCTTCCTTTTTGCCCGCCTGCTTGGGCTTCGCCCTTAATTTTTTTGGGCTGGCTGGCTATTATTTTTTATAGTTGCCCTTGTCTCACTTCACCCATACGCGGGCGACACAAAGGAACTCCCTTTATTTTTGTTGACTAAACAAATTATATTTTGTATTATATTAATAGTGTTAAGCATTGGATTATAATGATATACTTGTATTTTAATACTAATATTATCATACCATAATGTCAAACGAAAAATCAACAATAGGAAAGAATATAAAAAAATTGCGAAATAAGAAGGGGATATCGCAGGATAAGCTGTCTAAATTGGCGGATATTTCACATAATACGATAATAAAAATTGAATCAGGGGCAATTCAAAGCCCGACAATGGATA